>JBCCEO010000165.1:0-12158 GCA_039030255.1 Planctomycetota bacterium
CAAAGAACTGATGTAGTCCTTAATTCGTTTTTCATCTAACAATCGCTTGACTTCACGTCGTACTTCTTGACTCATATTTTGTTGAATCTCCTAAGATTCCCTTTGTTTCGCGTAGCCAGCCCATTTTCTTTCTTGTCGTCAGCTTCTTTTTTAAGCAATTTCGTTAGTGATTCATATATTTGCTCAGGTGAATCGCCGTCAAGCAACCCATCGTGTTTAGTGTCAATGACCTTTTGGTACAAATCTTTGTTCGGCTGGTGATAATGGCCGCAGTTCGGGGCAAAAGGGAGCATCTTAGGACCATAAATTGGATCAATTCCAATCTCGATCAAGACGTCTTGGGCGGCGACCGGAATCGTCCATTGATTGTTAAAAGTTGAAAGATGGTCTCGCGAAGGAAAGAATCTGCCCTTTGGAATTAACAAGCACTGTACGTCGGTTCGCGCCGACGGGCAGACCATCAATGTGGATGAGCTTAATTTTTTACGACAGCTAGGGCAAGTTTCTTCGAGCGAAGCTGGAGAGGCCTTTCGCGATTTTCTTCGCGGTTCTGTTCGTTCGATGACTTGCGAAGTGTTGGCAGCAGAGGTGACGGAACTTGCGAACAAGCTGGAAGTACGCCTTGGTTGGGCGAGTGCGCAAACAACGTGTTGCTACATGCAGCCTTAGGATCAGGGTAGAACAGAAATCGAGGTTCTGTTGTCATCGATTTGCGAAATGTCGGTCAGACGGCAACGTTTTTGCGCTCGATCATTTGATCTCGAAGGCCGATTCCGTTTTCGTCAAACTTTGAGCCGAGCGCACCTAGTCCGTTCGCTTGTACGAGCTCATATTCCTCCTTGTAGAGCGGCACAGCCGTATAGATGCCGATGAATTTCTCGTCAGAGATATAGATTGGCTCCTCGATCGAGGCAATCAGCATCCAATAACACATTTTTGTATTTGCGGCGAAAGGTTGCGGAGGTGAACCGTTGGGCCAAAAGATGAGACGGCTAAGCTCGATTTGTTCTAGGTGCGGTTCCATGGCAAGCTGGCGAAGCCATTGAAAGGGCCAGCTTTTTTCAATGTCGCTGTATGCATCTTGGCCAACAGGCCAAGACCTAGGAAGGCGGAGGACTATCTCGGGCCAACGAACTTCTTCATGTCCAGGTTCGACAGGTAGTGGGTTGTCTGACATACCACCGGTGCAAAGAGCAAGCTCAGTTCCTTCGTCGAATATGTGAATGTCAACCCGCAGCTCTCCATCCATAATGCCTTGAATTGTGGCGAGTGGCTCTTCGGAAAATCTTTTTGTAAAGGCTTCACAAACCGCTTGTGTTGAATCCACGGGCGCATGTGGAATGTACCCTGTTTCCGCAGCCGTTTTTGCGTCCCGTGATTGCAGGATCGCAATGATTTCCTTGTTCTCAACTTTGATCGCACGGTCCAATGCCGTCATCTCGTGAGATACCACATTGAACAGTGCTCCGTTGTCGAGTAGGAGCGCTACCATTTCTACGTTCTGCTTGGCGATTGCCAAATTTAAGGCCGAGCACTCAAGCATTCCATTAGTTTCGTTGTTAACACTTGCGCCGAGCTCAAGCAGTTTCCTAGCAGAATCGGGCCTACATTTGCCTCCAAGGCAGGTTTCGACAAGTGGAATTCTGCCGTTCGCACCGTCAACGATCGCACCCCTACTGGCAAAGTACGCAATTAGCTCCGGACTATCTTTGTCAATGGTCTCGCACAACTGCCAGGTAAAGAACTGAATCAACTCCTCCCCTTCCCCATAGAGGTTGGGGTGCTCATCTTGCAAAGATATGTATTCCTTAATCTGATCATTCTCTAGCAGGCGAATTGCGTCTCTCTTGATGCGTGTCGTATCCATGAAAAGTCGATCTATCTAGCTAACGGTTGTTTACGTAGTCTGGCCATTTTTCTTGGAGAGGGGAGAAAAGGGGCATGTCTCTTTTTCAGTTCAGTCTTTCAATGAGGAAGTAAAATAGGTCGCTGTGCGCCGAATAACATTTTGCCGCCACCACAAATCTCCACGTCTCTCTACCAAGCAACACCAACCCTTCATTTTCGTTCCATTCGCGATTTTCGTGGAGCACTTTCTTCTTCTGCCAATCCTAGTGGTGCTTGGTTGTTTCAAGACGCCACCAACCATTGCGGGTTTTGACTGAAAAGTTGCGCTCGTTTTGAACCACGAAAAATACGAAAATAACGAAAAAAGACATCGGAGTGAAGCAGCTTAACTACTTCTCTCTACGAGCATTTGATTTATTCCATTTCGTCCCTTTCGCGACTTTCGTGGTTCATTCATTCTTACAATACTTCGATGACACAGGAAATCGCCAGCTTGCGGAGCAGGGATTCGATTCCGATGATCGTGCTTGTCGGCGATTGTTGGCGCGTTTGCAGATTCATCTCGTGATTTGGTTAGCTGATTTTCCTCGTTGTTTCAGGCGTCGCATTTCCGGCGAGGCCCGTTATGCGGTTGTGCGAGGCCTGATCTGAGAATGATTGCCATGACAAAGCGAGATGGCATCTGAGTGCAGTGCGCCTCTAGTTTCCCAACTCGGTTTTACTATTCGGGATAACCGCGTCCATCAGATTGAATACCAAAGTTTGACAGATGAATCTGTGAAGCCTCGCCAAATGAAAGTGTGCCAAAACAACATCTGCTCACGATGTCCGCAGGTTTCTCTGGAAGGTCAGAAACCAACAGCGGTTTCCCAGGAGTACCAAGTAAGTGGTAACCAACTGGAAAAGTCGTTCCTAAAGAAGCTTCATAAACAAAAACGCCACAAGACGACTCTTCAATGATGCTTCGCCGGTACGCAGCAATACCTTCTTCGGGGCTCTTCCCTGGCGAAATGGCAGAAATCCTGTGCAAATTCTCTAAACACAAATCAGAATCACTGGAACCGTTCTTTTCTGGGATCAGCTCGTCAAGTATCCAATCCCTCAGCCACTCAGCATCTTTCTTACTTCGTGACAGCCCTGGCAGCACAGCCCCGTCTCCAAGTGAATGCATTGTGGCAACCTGCCCTACGTGATCGCAGGCCATCCACAACCAAGAACGTTCAAAATCGTATTCTTCAAACCTAGACATAACAAACTACTGAGTAAGGGACGGAAGATCCGGGGATGATAAGTCTTTCATTAAAACAGACTGCTGTGCCCCCTATGACTTCTTGCTGCCACCACAAATCTCCACGTCTCTCTAACAGCGACACCAAATCTTCATTTTCGTTCCATTCGCGATTTTCGTGGTTCACCTTCTTCTGCCAAAGCCAGTGATGATTGGTTGTTTCAAGACGCCACCAACCATTGCGGGTTTTGACCCTGAATCTACGCTCGTTTTGAACCACGAAAAATACGAAAATAACAAAAAAAGAAATCGGATTGAAGCCGCTTAACGACTCCTCTCTACAACAGAACGGAGTCACTGCACACTGTCGCAGCAATCGTTCCTGGGTTAGCATCTCTCGCGCAAAATCGTAGAAGCAATTACTTGATGCAAATCTTTTCGCGAGTGAGGAAACTCGTATCCTCTACGATGTCCATTGTTTCCGTAAGTAACGGAAGCAGAAAAGGGGCCAGGTCTAGAGCTGGCCCCTTTTTCTTATCTGACCCTTTCTTCTCCTTATTCCTGATACAAGAGCAGCTTTGCGTTGTGAGACACCCATAGCCCCTCCCGTCCTTCCACCAACGGAGGAAGAATGGATGAGCACGCCGTCAATTTGATATGCTGAAACTCTCCTAGGGTTCCTTCCGTAAACTCCGGTGTATCACTGGCAGATTCGAGATAGGTTGTTGAATACAGACTTTGCTTGCTACTCGCGAATGCCGACTTGCGAAAATGGCCGTGACAGGTGGCGACTGGATTCCCGTCGGTTGTTACCACGTAAATGTTTCCATTCGTAAGTGCGACTAAGCCCTGACTCGGGTGTTCTGAGATTGAAGTGAAGACATTTTTTTCTCGAATGACACGCCTCGGACGGGTCGTATTGGCTTCGAAGAACACTACTTCACGTTGTGCAGCAATTAGCGTCTCATCGCGGCAGGTGTACATCAATTCTGGTTCAAATCCAGGTGCCAGCGTTTCAGAGCAATCACCAACATGGTCGATGCAGCGTATTTTAGCTCCCATAACGCAACAAACGCTTACATCCTTGGTCCAGAATGCAATTGGTGGAAGGAGTAGGCCGCCAGGATCGAATAGCTTTTTCTTCTTGAGTGTTACCAGATCCAACTCGACGACTACGCCTGTATGCAACAAAAGCAATGCTTTGTCTTCGATCCAAAACACGTCGCTTGTCCTACTATTGCCAAGTGGTTTCTGGATTTCGCTGTCAGTTGGTGAAAATGTAAAGATCTTTCCGTTTAGCAATCTCGCCCACACTTTTCCACCGCAGACGTGTAGACTCGAGGCGGCAAACGCCACATCTTCGTTTCGAATAAGTTGCATATCCATCAAGCCTTAAATCCATCTGTTTCTTTTGGAAACTTGAAGTAACCTGCCATAACCCAGCCCGGCTTGCCAAGTTCCCGTTAGTGTTAGCGCAGATTTTGACTGAGAAGTTACATCCGTTTTGAACCACGAAGAATACGAAAATAACGAAAAAGGACATCGGATTGAAGCAGCTAAAGCACTTCATTCATTTCTTTTCGTCCCTTTCGTGCTTTTCGTGGTTCACTCATTCTTCCAATAATTCGATGACGCAGGAAATAGCCAGTTTGCCGGGCAAAGAAGTTCAACTACCGGGCGAGTTACCGTTTCCGCGCTGATTACTGAGCATCCCAATCAAGATGCTCTACTTTCAGCTCCTCCTACAACTGAGCAGCGCCCCACGTTGGCTCCTGAAGCAGAGGTATCTGACGTAACCTCCGTCAACCCTGACGAATAAACAGTTTTGGGGGCACCACTGGCAATTCCCAAGGTTAATAAACGGCAACATTGCCTGTAGCGAATTGCCAATTGCACAAAGTTAGGTGATTATAGAGAAGCGTCCTGCAGTTTTGCTGCGGGACGTTTCTTAGTTTCAGAACCCGAATATCACCCTAACGAAACTTTTTTCTTACTCAGATGATTCTGTGCCTCGCGCGGATCATGCCTGCTACTAGAAAAAAGAAGACTCCCACCTATGATTCGTACGTTCCACCGAAGCTGTTTCAAGCTTGCCGCACTTGGCGTATTCATTTCCTCTGCGTCTCTACTGCACTCCATTGAACCCGAGGGAGAAGAACAGGAAGATGTACTAGCTGGCCACTCCTCGCATGGCGAAGCCTTCAACGAGGGACCGCGGCAAGCTGCCTATCTCATGCCGGGCATGGGCAACGTGGTGTTCAAGGCGACGACCGAAAGCGAACTTGCCCAGAAGTTCATCAATCAAGGCGTCGCACAGCTGCATGGCTTCTGGTACTACGAAGCGGAACGATCTTTCCGACAAGCCGCCGTGCACGATCCAGATTGTGCAATCGCTTACTGGGGAATGGCGATGGCCAATACCAGGAACAGCGAGCGCACGAAGGAATTCATTGCCGAAGCAGTCGAAAACATTGAAGGAGTCTCCAAGCGTGAAGAAATGTTCATTCGCGCCTACGAGAAATTCTGCAAAGAAGAGGACGACAAGGGCAAGAAAATCGAGCGTAAGGACCGAGCACAACGCTATACCTCCGACCTGGAGATGATTGTCGAAGAGTATCCTGAGGACATTGAAGCCAGAGCATTCCTCGCCCTTCAGCTTTGGCAAAACTCGCGAGCGGGCTTGCCGATCGTCAGCTACGTTGCGATTAATTCGGTTATCGGAGATGTCTTTGACGAAAACCCGATGCACCCCGCTCACCATTATCGGATCCACCTTTGGGATCGACATCGTGCCAAGCGGGCGCTTGAAAGTGCGGCCAATTGCGGTCCTAGCTTGCCCGGCGTTGCCCACATGTGGCACATGCCAGGTCACATTTACGACAAATTACACCGCTATCACGATGCAGTCTGGCAACAGGAAGCTTCTGCCCGAGTCGATCACGCCCACATGATGCGCGATCGAGTACTACCGGATCAGATCCACAACTTTGCGCACAACAATGAGTGGTTGATTCGAAATCTCATTAAAATTGGGCGCGTCAACGATGCCTTGTCGCTCGCCAAGAACATGCTCGAACTACCACGTCACCCTGCTTATAACTCTTTGGAAAAACGCGGCAGCAGCAAATACGGCCGCGAGCGTTTGGTGCTCGTACTCTCCAGCTACAGACTTTGGTCGGAAGCACTCGAACTGTCCAATACGATGTACCTGGAGCCGACGGAAGACGAGCGGATGCAGGCAGAACGCCAAAAGTTGATCGGAATGGCAATGGCCTTCACCGGCGACCAGGAAGGTGCCGAAGAAATCTGCGACGAATTGAAGTCGCAAGTGGAACAAAACAAAAACGAACTGAAAGAACTTGAGGAACAAAAGAAGGCCGACGAAAAGAAAGCCAAGGAGAAAGATTCTGCGGGAGACTCGAAAAAAGCAGCTGCGAATCGTGAGCGTCGCAAGAAAGATCGTGAGACGCGAACTAAGAAGCTTAAGGGCATCAATCCTCAGTTTGAGAAAGCAAGTAAAGCCATCGATGTCGCTTTGGCTGCTGCCAGCGAAGACTGGAAGGAAGCTCTCGCTGGTTGGCGGTCCGCAGGACTCAACGACAAACTCTTGCAAGCCGAGTGGATGTTTGCGGCTGGTAAGGAAGAAGATGCCCTCAAGCAGATCGACAAAGAGATCAAGGACAAGCCTGGACAGATCTTGCCTCTAGCCAGCAAGGTCTGGCTCTTGCATCAACAAGAAAAAACCGAGGAAGCAAAAGAGACTTTGGAAAAGCTAAGTGAGCTTGCCTCACAAGCGGAACTAGAAACGCCGCTCCTGGCACGAATCACTCCCATCGCCGTGGAGTTGGGATTCGAAGAAGACTGGGCCAAGGAATACGAGCTCGCTGACGATCTCGGCGATCGACCAGACTTGGATCAACTTGGGCCTTTCAGATGGAATCCCTATCTCGCGCCGGACCTGTGGGCAGAAACTGTCGACGGTAAGCAACTAAAACTCAAAGATCTCAAAGGCCGGCCAACGCTCGTCATCTTCTATCTCGGATTTGGTTGCCTGCACTGCGTCGAGCAACTTCACGAATTCTCGCCGCGAGCCAACGAGTTTCGAGAGCAAGGAATCGACGTCATTGCCATTAGCACGGAGAAGATGGAGTCGTTGAAAGAGGCGCTGACCGATTACAGCAAGCCTTTGGACATCCCATTGCACGCTGATCCTGAGCTGAAAGCCTTCAAGGCGTACCGTTGCTACGATGACTTTGAAAAGCAGCCACTTCATGGAACGTTTCTGATCGATCCCGATGGACGTGTTCTGTGGCAGGACATCAGCTACGAACCATTCATGGACGTCGATTTTGCCTTGAAGGAATCCCGTCGCCTTCTGCAGTTGGGCGGACACGGTGACTCTTCGCAGGGCGGAGCAGAAGAAAAACTAGCGAAAGACTAGTAAAGATCAATTTTTCGCTTCTTGTCTTTGCACTCGCTACCAACCGTTGTTCATCGCTGCTTTATTCGGTGCTGTCGGCCGGGCGAATGGTTGAGTAGAGATCCAAGTCTTCGCGGCCTCCAACCAGCGCGAAGACTTGACGAATTCGCTCTAGTGACTGAGCTAGCGTCTCTTCGGAATCACTATCGAGTCGATAATAGTGGGGCTGTGAGGTAGCCACTCCAGATCGATCGATAAGATTCGGAACAACTTCCGTAGCTGCCTTGCTTGCATGCTGAATTCCATTCTGGCAAAAGTAATGGCACTCGTAGTCTAAGATCTCTTCCAAAGTCGTTTGAAGTCCCAATTGCCAAGTCTGCGAATCGTCATTCCACTGAATTCGCTCGATTCCCCAAATCTGCTCCTGAGCAAAACCAGATACTTCAGCCTCGGCTATTCGCTTGGCCTCTGAGTCTTCCAATATGGGACTTCCCTTCGGCACCAGCCAAAGTAGTCGAGCACCCAGTGCACCTTCCAAGGTCGACTGCAAGGATTCAACCTGTTGTACCGCAGCCTTGTCGTCGCCATAGACGATGACTCGTTGCCGCCGCGAAAGATCCAGTTTTGGGACTCCGACAGGATTCCGAAAAAAGCCATTCGCGGCCAATTCCGAATCGCTTTGTTCCTTGATTTCGGATTCCCAGCAAGCGAGTCCTCCGCCCATTCCCAGTCCGCAACTTTCCTGTTTGAGTCCGATGCAGTCCAGCGCGATATCAAAGGGATTGCTGTATTGCCCACGTTTAGTCGAATGCAATACCGCGCGGAATTCGTGTTCAGCAGCCTCTTCCAATTCCATTTCTTGACTGATAGAACAGCCGCTTCTGCGCACCGAGAGCACCGGTGAATTGATCTGAATGGACTCGTACAGCAAATCCGTCTTGGCGACAGCAACCAAGTATTTCTCCACATATTCCGCGTGACTTGGAACTTGATCGGGTTTCAAGCTAGCCGCTGAACCCGGCTTTTGTGCCTCGAGCGCGGCGAGTCCAAGCGAGGACGTGAGCTGGCTCCAAGGAAGCGGCATTGGCGTGTCGGCCTTCGATTTCAAATCCTTTCCAACACGTCCTTTATCGGCCACGAAAACGGAATAACCTAAGAACCTCGCATACAAGGCGGCCTCGATAGCTACTGGATTCCCGCCAATTACCAAGATGGTAGCCGGCGTATCGATTTCGGGATCCCACTGCATCAACTATTCAATCCAAGCGAAAGAGCAAAAACTTGAGGTAACGAAGCTCTGGCATGGCCATGGGCGTTGGATGATCAATAGGCAGACCTCGCTCGGATAAGAGAGTAGCCTTTCGTCTCGCTTTGCCAAGCGCCTCCAAGTTGACTTGTCGAAAAGTTTTTGCATCTACGTGGCTCGAGCAAGAAGCAAGTGCCAAGAATCCGCCTGCACGGGTAGCGCGGCTGGCGAGTCGTGCCAATTTGCCGTAAGCCACTAATGCTTGGGGGCGTGCTTTTTCACTGGGGGCAAAAGACGGCGGATCGCAAATCACAAAATCCCATTTTCGTTTTTCTTTGACTGAAGACTCAAGGTATTCGAAACAGTCTTGCGCGGTTCCGACATGCAAATCTTCTGGCAAGCCATTTTGAAGCCAGTGTTCCTTGGCCGCCTCGATCGCAGGCTTTGCAAGGTCAACGGAATCTACTCGGGAGGCGCCTCCCCTTCCCGCCGCAACCGAAAAACCTCCGTTGTAAGAAAACAGATTGAGCACCTCAAGCTTTTTTGCAATTCTACGCACCAAGTCTCGATTATCACGTTGGTCCAAGAAGAATCCCGTTTTTTGCCCGCGAAGTACATCGGCGGCGAATTGCATTCCATTCTCTAGAAATGAAATCGTCTCTGGTTGAGCAAGCGCAGCACCCGCAATCACATCCCCTACCCTTCCTCGTTCTCGTGGACGCAACACAACTCTCTCAAGTTGCATGTTCTTCATCAGCCAAGTTGCTAACCATTGCGAATCGAAAAAGGCGGCTGGGGCACCTCCGTCGATTTTCAGGACCGCTGTTTCGCCGTAGACATCGACGATTACTCCCGGCAGTCCGTCCCCTTCTCCATGCAATAGCCGAAACCCGTTCGTACTCTTGTCAAAGGCTTGCCGCCGAAGACGACGGGCAGCATGCAGACGTTGCAACAACCAAGTTTGATCTAGCTCAAAGGGTGCTTCCGTCCTGCATACGCGAATCGGAATTGGATGCTCCGGATCTGCAATTCCGGAAGCAATCTGCTTTTCACCTTTGCGATCCCAAATCGCAACTACGGTCCCAGGAGGAACCTCGAAAGCATCCATGGCATGGGAGTACAACCATGCATGCCCCCTTTTGATTTCCCGCACCAAATCCTTCTTCAGTCGAACTTGTGCGCATCTGCGATTCGTGTTCATCCAGTCAACCGTAGGCTCAAAGAAAGTGCCCTAATAGAATTCACCTAATAGAACGACCGCGACAATAATCGCAATGATGATGACAACGATGAAGGAGACAAATGCAGTGACACGCTTCTTCGAAACTGGTTTTTCACCTACGACTTTACCCGTCTGACCATTGACCAAAAAACGATACACGCGGTCTTGGTAACGATAGCTGAGAACGTGAACTGGTAAGAGTATCAGATCGCTTCCATTGGTCTTGAAGCGTGTTTGGACATTTAAGCGTCGGTGTGTATCGCCGGGCAGAAATGCGGCAATCTCTCTTTGCTGACGATTTTGAAACTCCTGCTGAGTCAGCCCAATCGCAGAATTCATATCGATCGAATACTCTTCAGCCATCCAGCCTGCGAGGAAGAAAGGACGATAGCGTGTCAAAGCGGTTAACTGATAAGGTTGGATTGCCTGGGCTTCTTTAAGCGAGATTCCGCGTGTCGCGGGCACCAAATAGCCGTAATAGTATTTTTGAAAATCGCCGTCGAGTGTAAACCACTCTGTTTCACGTACGCGCCGGGTACGCGTGACTAGCTTTCCGTTGGAATCTCGTGTGGTGTAAGTCTCCGTTCGATACCAATACTCGCCAATATTTGCGCGCCATTTACTTTCTGCAAACATTGAAAAGTGCCAGAAAGGCAAATACACTCCCCGTTGCTTTTCCGAAACTGCTGAGGCGGCAAGATCCCCAGGGCGAAACCAGGAATTGGCCCCTAGCCACTCGACAAATTTCTCTCTGGCATCATCTGCAGTAATTGCAAATCCAATGACGAATTCCGGTCGCTGCCTACCGGATGAAGCGACCGCAATTTCACGAACATAGGTCGAGTCGCAAAACGGACAAACGTAACTGCGTTGTTCCACGCTTGTCGCAACCTGGCTTCCACAATTGTTGCATTCAAAATGATTCTTAGGAAGCGGCGCTGTACTGCCGACAGAGGTATTCCCCTTTGCGGCGACGGGAATATCACGCGTTTCCAAAGGAGAGCCACAAGCGACACAAAACTTGGACGAGCCCTCGCGCGGTGCGCCACAAGCACTGCAAGGCGTACCGAGGTCAAGGGCCGCCCCGCCTACCTCTTCAACCAACTGGGCCGAGATGACATTTGGATTCAATTGGGGCTCTTGGCTGGCTGTGGTTGAGTCTTGATTCATAGTGGAGAATGTGGAAGCAGGACGGAAATATGGAAGCAGCTCAGGCCGTAGCCCTTCCATTGTAGCGCAGATACATCAAGCAATGAACCTGTGACTGCAGGGAGATACATGGCAACTCAATCATGACCAACTCGGCCTATGCAATGCGGTCTCACTTTGCAGCGCTTCGAACTGCTGAAAAGCAAAATCCTGATCCAAGTAAACAAGATGGATGGTGTGTTCAGCAGGCCCTGCGGCGGCCGTATCCACGTGCAGTTGAGCCATCTCCCACCGGCGATCCAAGGGAGTTTGTACGACCTCAAGTCCTTGGATACGATCAAAAAAGGCGAAGCCCATTTTCCGATTGAAAAACCCGGACTGGTAAACGACTCCCCATTCCGTTCTCGTATATTTCTTCGCACGAGATTTCTTGTAGGCCAGCCACAGGAACACTGGCAGTAAAACCGGACCTGCAACCCAGCCCCAAGGTCGAGTAACGGCAATCCCAACCACAGTGGCCAGTAAACTCAGGACAACCGAGAGCCTTGTTAGTCGTTTTGCCGTTCGATCCGAAACTCCAAACCACTCCGTCTCGCCAGCCAGCTTGCTCCAGTTGATTCCAGGACGCAATTCGTCCAACAGCCGATCTACCTCGGACTCTTCTACGACCGGCAAAAACCACTTCTTGGAAACAGTAGCCGAGGCATTCTCGTTGCCGTCCGCTGCTCCACCTGCCGTTTCAATGCGAAGACTTGCGTAGCCAAAGTAACGCAACAAAAATGGACGATGCACGCATATGTATTGAACCCGATTTCGTGGCACAGTCGCACTGACTTTCGTGAACATGCCGCATGAGATTCGCAAATCGTTGCCAGAGCGTTGCAATTTGTAATCGTAAAATCGCAACAGATACCAGGCCATTCCGAGAATGCGCAGCAACATGAAAAGCAGGACACAGGCGACGGTGACACGCAAAACCATATTGAGCGTTCCACCATCGCTTGAGAAAAGCCAATCTAGTTCTAACCAGTCTGGCATTTTCGCG
>JBCCEO010000166.1:0-12107 GCA_039030255.1 Planctomycetota bacterium
CAGCTGCAGGTAGTCGGTTTCGAGACCGCCCCACTGCACGACTCCCGAAGCCATTCGAGCGAACCAATCCCCCTTCTCGGACGGATTCTCTTGCCACTCCTCGCGACGCTCTTCGATGCGATCGCTGTCGCGCTCGAAACCCGTCTCGAACTGCCGCTTGGCAGCGGTCGGACCGGAGAATCGGCCTAGGAGCACCACTTCGGGAAGCTCGATTTCGAGCAATCACCGCCCATCAACTCGCGTTCGATCAGCGCAACGCGTGCGCCCAAGCCCGCAGCACCAGCTGCAGTTACCAAGCCGGCCGTTCCGGCACCGATCACGATCAGATGATAGGGCTTGGAAGGCGTTGGGTTGATCCAGTCGCTTGGATGAACCTGAGACTCGAGCTTTTGGTTTGCCTGGTCGAATGGCTCTAATGCTGGGAAAGTGTGCGGCATGTCTTTAGGAATCAGTCGATGAATGGAGATCTGGACGCAGGCGTTTCAGTAGCCATCGAACCAGCAGGGGGAAGGTGCCCAATAGAGCAAATGCGACGAGAATCTGGGCCATTTGCGCGGGAGAAAAAACGGCATAGATTTTTTCTTCGGCCAATCGCTCTAAGCTCGGGACTCGCGAACCGGCGTAAGTGTAAACAATCGTTCCGGGAAGCATGCCAAGTTGACTGACCCACCAGAAGGTGCGTGTGCGAATCGGTGTCAGACCCATGACGGCGTTGATAACGAAAAATGGGACGGCAGGAATCAATCGCAAGGTAAAGAGATAGAATGGTCCCTCGCGCTGTAGAGACTGGTTGAAGTCTGCGAGCCGGTCTCCAAACTTGTTGTTGATCGACTCACGGAAGAGAAAGCGGCTTAGCAAGAAAGCTACGGTCGCGCCGGTCGTCGACGCAAAACTCACCAGAATGATCCCATCGCGGAGTCCAAAGTACCAACCGTACACCAGAGTCAACGCAGCCGCGCCTGGAAGCGAGAGCCCAGTAGCAATGACGTAGACGAAGAACGCAATTCCTAGTACTAAGCCAGGGTTGTTGGCTTGGAGTTCGCGAAGTCGTGATTCTTGGTTGGCCAAAGTGGAAAGCTGAAGCCAATCACCTGCAAAGTAGAAAGTAAGACCTGCAACCAAAAGTAGCGTTATTGCAGTCGCGATCCGCGGCGCCAATGAAGAGGGACCAGGTTCGTCACCAGTTTCTGCGTCTGTCGTATTGTCTGATTTCTCGCGCAATCTAGGAATCCTTCGTTTTCGCGATTGCCGCGAGAGGGCGGCTTAAGAGGCGTGATAATTGCAGCAATGGTTCGATTGTAAACAGAGTAGAATCGAAAAGGATTTTGGCAATGGTTAGCGACCTGCTTTCCTCGATTCAAAGTTGCTGTAGGGGCATCTGAGCACGGCTTTTTGTAGCAACCGTGAACGATTTCACAAAAGTCTAGCGTCGAGCGAAATCAAGAAATCGAGGACGCGGCAACAGGTCGGCATTCTATACTGGACGTTTTGGGCGGGTGAATGCGCGCTACCACTTCATCCCTGCTCAATCCTAGCATTCTGAATTCGGAGCAAGTCGTATGACAGCCTTCCGACCGAAAATAGTGTTGTTGGCTGCAACGATATGGGCGGGATTGTTCTTCTCTGCATTACAAGTAGCAAAGCTTGAGTTGGGGTACTTTCCTTTCTTATGTGGCAATTGGGGGTGTTTACCCGAAACGGCACCATTGCTTTCGGTGCATTTGATGTGGCTAGTTCTTCTTGGCGGCGGCTTCGTTCTATTGAGTCTCGTTACCAAGTCTTGGGCGAAAGCTCACCCTTGGTGTCTTGGCTCCGCCATTGCATTGATCCTGATGTCAGGATTTCTTGGCCGCGATTACATCGTATATTTGCAACTGGGCGGCGAATTCGATTCGGGGATAGAAGTCCTTAAGTTTTTAGCATTTCACACAGTGCTGAAAACGGATATCCCGATGCTGGAATTGTTCTTGGTTCAAAGCTTCCAAGCACTAGTTGCCTGGAATGCGAGCCAATCTCAGTTGTGATTCCAAAGTTCAATGCTGCGGCGCTGAAGGGCGCTGGTAGTTGATGCATCGAGTTGGGGTAGAAAGTGGATTTGGAATGGGCGGTGCTGACTTAACGCAAGTCCAGTGGAAAAGCTGAGCCGGCGGCGGCAGTCTTGGCTCAAGGCTGGAGTCCATTCTGCGATTCGCGCCAGGGGAGAATCGTCACCGATCCAGGCGCATCGATGGCCCTGTTGTAAAGATGCGATAATATCGCTCGAGGCCCTCTCCTTACCCGGAGCGCGCGACGGTAGGGCAAAAAAGGGCGTGGGTGGCAGCTGAAGTACAGGGAGTTTTGACGAGAACTCCAAGGGCAATCGCAAGTAGCCCAATCCAGCTAGAGTGTGGATGAGTTTTGAATAATCTTGTTCGAAGGCCTCGAAGTGTTCTTCTCGCAAAACGGCGATACGCGTCATGATGCGTTTTTCGCCACGACGAGAGTATTCCGGTCCTGCACAAAAGCTGCGGGCCAAGCCAAAGTGTGTTTCGCCTAGCGGAAAAGCAGACCAGATGACCTGATCAGGATCGCCCTCGGGCAATTGGCTTGGACACCAGCGGGAAAGTTTCTGGGATAGTCCTGCGTCAATTCCAGTCGACTTTGCCACGAGCTGATAGCCCTGGATTCTGCCACGCTGAGAGGAAGTGAATATCGCTTGGTCGATTTGCATAGTCTTAGCTATTTCGTCTCAAGATCGAAACCAGAATCGATGATCTACTCTTCTACCAGCCACTGCAGTGGCTCGATAATGCCATACGGTTGAACGTGGAAGGGGATTCGCGACTCCCAACCATTGGAATCCGTTAAGATGCCCGAGCTTCCAGCAACGCTTGCGGCAAAAAATTGGGTGCGCCTGAATGTTCGGGTGCAGAATTCGTAAAGTCGTGAAGTGTTGTATTTTGCAAAGGCAGTCGGATCTTGAATCGCCTCAGGACAGGAGTCGCACTTGGTAAACACGATGGCTACTGAGGGGCCGGCGCTGGCGCGTTTGGTACCGTGGATCCGATGTTGTTCGGCAACATAAGAAGCAACTTTCATTGCGAAAAGATCTTCACCCGCGCCTTCGTCTCGAACTCGGACTGAATCGCAAAGGATCAGGATCCCGCTCGAACGGGTCACGACATGTCGCACCGCTGGATAGAGTCCAGGTTGCGTGATCTCAGAAGCGATGGCTTCGCCTGCAAAATCAGGAGATACGAGGTCAATGGATCGAGTTTGTTTCTTCCGCGCCATCGAGATTTTGCAATGCAGCCATTGCCATTCGTCTACTTCGTTTGGAGTTTTTTCAGGGAACATCCTTCGTTCGAGAGCATTGACGACATTTTCCTGAAGGTCGACCGAAAATGAACTTGAAGCAACTCCGCGAAAGTTCTCATTTCCTTTGCTCAAGATATCCAAAAGCAATCCCAGGTAGACCGTCTTTCCTGCATTGCTGGCGCCAAGCACGGAAATGAAACTCTCTACACCTCCCTTCGCGACGACCGAATGTGACAAGGAGGCAGGCGTTTGGCACTCGCCGCAGAACTCATCGCGCGATGCAATCCTAGATGAGCAGCAGATGCAGTAGTCTGCCATCGTTTGTTGGGTAGCAATCATTCAGATTCCTCCGAGGAGAGAGTTTCTGGTCTGGGAGTCAACGAGTCAGTGCTCACGCAGCAACGAAAACCGAGATTGGATCCGCGATGGAAAACTGGGTTTCCGCTGCGGAACTGGCAAGTCGCTTGCGAGGCAAAATAAGTGTCAAAGGCGGCGCCGCGAACTTCGGCCATCAGCTGTTCAAGGAGGATGTTTACATCGCCATCGTTGCAGGGGCAGAACTGTGCATCCACCCACTCCCAGACGTTTCCAATTAGCTGGCGAATCCCATTCGGCGTGTTTCCTTCTTGCAGTTCGTCGACAGGAATCGTCTCGCTATGATCGTTCTGCCAAAGGTTGGCCTTGTGGGGATCGAAGGCATTGCCCCAGGGGTATCGCTGCTCTTGAGTTGGTTTGCCTTCCGCTGAAATGGGCCATGTACCTGCCTGTTGCCATTCTGCAGGCGAAGGCAAACGCTTGCCTGCCCAGGACGCAAAAGCGGCGGCTTCGTACCAACAAATGCCAACTACTGGATGATCCGCTTTTCCCTGTGGGGGCTCACCGCCAGACCAGAAACGAGGCCCTGGCCGGCCGCTGGAGTCTGTAAACTGTAGAACCATTGACAAGATTTCCGGTGGCCAGAGCTTGGCTTGATCATAGCCGCCAGCCTGAACGAAGCGTTGATAGTCGCTGTTGGTGATGCAGTCTCGATCGATGTAGAACGATTCTACGTTGGTTTGCTCACAGTAATCGGCAAACTCGTATCCATAGCCTTCATCTTGTACCGTGTCATGGTGCAACTGAACGCAACCCGCCGGCACATAGGCCATCTCATGCTGGAGGGCATTCCAGGCGCACCGAATGGACATTTCGTCGAATTCTGTGTTCGTCAAGACTTGGCAATAACGACGGTCGCGAATGAGTCTTCGGCTATCAGGCGGAGCGTCAGAGGTATCTGGGAATTGCAGATCACGACTGACAACGGCATTTGCATTTCCGCCCGTCCATCTACCGATTGTGCTTTGAAAAAAATCTGTAAGGGACATAGACTAGGCTTTGCGGTTGTGGAATGATTGGGCTGACAGAAGTTCTTGTTTGAGCCTCTGGAATTCCTCGATAGAACGTTTTGAACTGTCGCCGAAATCGCTTTCCAGTTCGACCGTCTTGTCAGGTTCAATCGAGTGTTTTTTTGCCATTGATTGTGTAACAGTGTTTCGTTTCGGATCGGCAATGCGTGTGTCTAGGAACTCACGTTTTTCCTTTTCGAGTTCGTCCCAGGCCTGCTCCAATCGAAGCAGTTGTTCCGCGATCTGCTCTTGCTGTCGGCAGATTTCTTGCTGTTCCTCGTGAAGTCGCTGCTCCTGTTGGCGCTGATGTTCTGACTGTGTTCGTTCGTCGTGGTTAGAATGGCCAATGGCCCCGGATTGAAACAAGTCGACCTGTTCGCAGAACCGGAGTAAGAACCCGTCGACCTCATCGATCAACTCGCTAAGTGAGACTGCAGCATCGGCGACCGAAGAAATCTCGAGTGAATCTAGTTTTGCTCGAACAGAGTTTAGTGGCATGGATTCTTCTGCGTGTTTTCAGGCCATCGAATTGTAAAGCGATCGAAAGAGCTTCCGGCGGAGCCTTGGAATTGAGATCAAATACGATCTTGCTCTACCCGTTTCCACAAGTTCTTGAGACGCCCCGCCAAAGTCGTTTCCTCCTTCTTGCGTTCTTCATTCATGCTCCGGATCTCTTGACGATGTTCTCGAAGGGTTTGCAGTCTTGGGTCGGATTCCGATGCGGGAAGTTCTTCAAGCTCCTTAATCCTTTGAGCGAATTCGAATTTCAGTCGAGAAACTTCGGCATGCTCTTTGGCAATTTTTGCACGCTCTTCACGCAGTGCGGTTTCGGTCAATTCGGCTTGATTGGCGATTTGTTGCTGTAGTTCTCGTACTTCTGTTTGCGCGCTGGAGAGTTCATCTCCGAGTTCGCAATTACTTGCTTGTAGACTTTCCAAAGTTTCGGCATAGCGATCAGGCGCCTTATCCTGCCCGGCTGCTAAATCTTGTAGTTTTTGATGCAAGCGAACGACGTCATCTTGGGAGTCTTCCAAACGTCGTCGCAGCGCAGATAATTCAGATGCATGTTCCTGCTCTTTTTGGCCAATTCGTTTTTCAATATCGCCGACCCAGGCTTCTAAATGACCACGCTCCTCAAGTTCTGCTCGACCAGCATCTTCGGCCGCGTGCAACATTTCCTCGAGAATCATGACACGCTCGTCGGCTCGATTGGCCTCGTCGATCAGTTCCTGCATGCGCTCGAGGATGCGGTCCGAGTCTTCAACAACTTCTTCAGCGGAAACCGCTTCTCCAGGGGTGGCAGATTCTTCCGCATCGCGTCGAGCCAAAGCTGCCCTCAGGTCCTCAATCTCAGCTTGTAATAGCTCGACAGTTTCGCGATCGTAGAATTCCTCCTCGTCTTCGTCCGAAAGGTCAATGTCTAGGCCACCATGTATGGGACTTGGCTTTCCCGCTACACCAAAGCTGGCGGCGATCGCGTCTTCGTTGCTGATTATTGGCGTACTATCCGGCGCGGGAGATTGCGTTTGTTCGGTTAATTCGTCTTGCGCGTCCCAAGAGGCGTCCCAGGATTCTTCCAGCCAAACAGAATTCTCCGATTCGAGATCCTCGGATTCGGAATTTGACTCTGTCGCCACTTTCTCAGATTCATCCGTGGTGGTTGAAGCGACACGGCCTTCGGAATCGGAATGCGCTACTTTAGATAGTTCCTTTTCGTCTACATCTGCGAATTGAATCGAGTACGGGCCGACTTCGATGATCGCCCCGCGGGCTACTTGCGTGTTGGATTCAACGATTGTACCATTCAGCAGGGTTGTTTTTGCCGAAGGCCAGTTCTGCACCCAGAGTTGTCCGTTCTCAAAACCGATTCGACAATGAATCTCTGAAACGTCCGGTCCTTCCAACTGCAAGCCGCAATTGGGGGATCGGCCGATGAACACTCCAGTATCTGGGAGGATTCGCACCGAGCGTCTTGCCCCGTTGGGATGCAAAGAAACTAGGTCAACGGCAGCGATTTGCATCATAGTTGGGCTCCTGTGGTAGCAAACTCAGCGGAATTGTGTCCTAAAGACGTGACTGGATTGGCCGTCGCTTCTTCAGCCTGCAAGAGCAATTCGTCCATGGTGGCAAACAGCTTGGTAGCATCTGACGGACGCGTGAGGAGGCAATCAGGCTCGAATCCCAGGAGCTCAACGCAGTCTCGGGATAGTTCTGAGGAATTTGTCATTGCGATGCGTTTAATGGCTTGGACGCGTGCATCATCGGTGGCGAATAGGCGCGACATCAACTCGCAGCATCCGGAATCGTCCGCGGAGAATACAACGGTGTGTGGCAGACTGCGTTTCAATACGAGTTGCAGGGCAAGTTTGTCGCGGACAACTTTGCCGCTGTAGCGATGGTCCGTTTGTTCTAATGAGTCACGCAGATGTTGAGCATGAGCCGCATCGGGTTCATAGATAACGAACTGCCCCTGTACTGCTTTAGTACGCCGTTCGACCAATTCTGCTTGCTCAAATCCTTGCAGGACTTGCCCTATTTCTTCTCCATCCCATTCAAGAATCTGCGCGAGTTCCTGTGGATCTTTGGGTTCGTTCAGTACGTTGAGGATTTTCATATGGCGAGCGGACAAACCGGCTCGATCCAAGTTCTGCCCACGGATCGCTCGACGAACGTAGCTTACGGATTTCGTGCTATCTTGACTCGCTTCGCTCAGGATGGCACCTTCAACGAGGAGCGCGAGCAAACTGATATCCAAGGGTAGGCTGCGGTGTAGCGAGTTGCTGGATGCGCCAGATTCGAAGCGAAACTCATTGAATTCCTGCATCACTGCGAATCGCACGAGTAGGGCTGCTTGAAATCGTAGCAGGCGAGTCATAAGGCGAGGGTCGAGTACCTTTTGATCGAGCAGCTGTACGAATCCGTCCACTTCGGCACAACTGCGACCGCTAATAGTGAGCTTGAGGATGGGAGCTAGGCTCTCCAGGGAAGCGGGCAGCAAGCGTAGCATCGCATCTAGAAAGTCTTGACTTAGGCCTTGCGCATAAACGGCTTGAATGCGGCCCTTCTCTAAATGGAATCGCACGCGGGCTTGTTTGCCTTCAATTTCAAGAACACCGAGTTTTCGACCGTTGTTGAGGAAGTCGAGTAGCTCCCGAAGCCCAAATGAGCCTAGGCTGCCAGACATCGAGACTTCGTTTGCCGCATGAATGATTTCGGGGACGGCACTGCCTTGCGATTGGGAGTTAACAATCATCTCCGCTGTCTCAATCGCGTTGGCTACCGTGGTCCTCAACAATTCCTCCGTGTATGGCTTAGGCAACATGTCCACGACATTGTCCAAGTCGATATACTCGGCGTAGGCCTTCTTGCGGAGCGTCGAGCTTATAACGACTGGGATTTGGGCAAGAGCCTCGTCGCCTGCTAGATCGGTGGCAACTTGATGGCCCGTGGTTCCTGGAAGTTGGTGGTCTAGCAGGATGAGGTCGGGCTTGATCTCACTAGCCAACACAAGACCATCTTCGGCGTTCGGAGCAAGGACGACGCGGTATCCGACTGGACTAAGATGAGTATCGACGAGTTTTCGAATGGTAGCACTATCGTCGATGACTAGGACGGTCTTGTCATGCATTTTCGTTCTCCGATTTTAAGATATGTTGGAGCGATTCAATTTTCGCCAAAGTTGTATCCATGGCGGAATCTTCAAGGGGCTTGAGTAAATAGCTGTGGGCGCCGAGGTCGCGAGCTCGCTCAGTGAATTTGGATTCGCTTCGGCTGCTGATGATTACAACTGGCGGGGCATCATCGCGGCTGGCCAGACTTTGGAGCAGTCCCATGCCATCGAGCTGCGGCATCTCCATGTCGCTGAACACGGCTACAATTTCAGCCCTACTTTTTAGGACACTGATCGCCTCTTGGCCGTTTGTGGCTTCAACGATTTCCAGGTCATAGCGACTCAAGGACCGAACGACACGTTTTCTCGCACTAATGGAATCATCGACAACCAAAACGCATGGGGACTGTTTGGGCGAACTGGCGTACGCGTTACTTAGCTTGCTTCTTGGAGTGGACGTCTGCACAATGCGTCGAGTGTCTAGCAGCAAAACCGTATGTCCCGAACCGGATAATGCGGCGCCTCCGCAAAAGGGATGTGTTCGCAATAGGCTGGGAAGGGGGCGGACGACCAACTCCTCTGGGCCCACGATTTCATCTACGAGCAAGGCCAGCGTTGTGCCCTTGTTGAGGTCATCTACTACCACAATGGCCTGCTTGTCGGCTAAGTTCCCGGTAGAATTTGCAGGTGCAACGCCTAGCAAATCCGCGAAGCAGGCGTGTGGGATGTCCATCGGGACTTCGCCTGCAGAATGCACCGATTCCATTGGCATCGCAAAAAGCTGCTCGCCGATTCGAACAATCATTGCATGTTGGATGACGGAGGCGATGGGGAAGTTCAATCGAATTGTCGTCCCACGATTGGGCTTGGAGTCCACCTCCAACCAGCCGCGCATTTTTTCCAGATTTGCTGCCACAACGTCCATACCCACGCCACGACCGGCTATCTGATTTGTAGATTCTCGCGTGGAAAAACCCGGTTGGAAAATAAGTCGTGCCAAGTCATCTTGAGAAGCGGATTGATCGGCAGAAAGCAGGCCACGTTCGATGCCTCGTCGTCGAATAGCTTCGTAATCGAGCCCCTTTCCATCGTCAGAAATCTCGATTGCCAGCAGATCGGGTCCGGAGGTGGCGGCAAGTGATATGGTGCCAACGGGCGGCTTGTTTGCTTTGCTTCGCTCTTCTGGGGATTCAATGCCGTGGCAAACGCAATTCCGTAAAATATGGAGCAAGGGTTCGTAAAGATGTTGTTGCAAGCTTCGTTCAATACCAGCGTCCTGACCCACTAGGTGCAGCTTGACTTGTTTGCCTTCGACTTGAGCGGCATCACGCACGACGCGTTGTAGCCGTCTAAAAAGCCCTGCGATTGGAGTGCGACGAATCTCAACCAATTCTTGGCGGAACTGTCCAATAAAACCCGACACTTTGCCGTTTGCTTCCGAGAACGGACGCATGCTTTCCTTCAAGGATTGGGCCGATTCCAGAACGTCATTGGCAATCTCTGAAAACTGGAGGGAAGTACTTGAAGGAGCGGTACAGTCGCGGTCGTTACGTAGGAGTCGCATTTTTGCAACGCTCTGCATCAATTCGCGATGAATGTCCTGAAGGCCGGTAATTTCTGATTCTCGTCTGTTGCGAAGCGTGACCAGCTCGGCCAGCATATTCATCAGACGGTTTAGTTGTGATGCTTTGACGCGAACCGTCTCATCCTCACCGCCACAATCTTCTTCGAAGTTTCCTGTGCTCGGCTGGTTGGACGTTGATACGGAGCCTTGCTCTTGATTTGCTGTTGCTGCCTGTTTGGTTTGCTGGGAGAAGTTGGGCTGAATCGAGGATAGTATTTCGTCGATCTTTTGTAGGAGACTGTTGATGTCGGTGGCGCGTGCAAGTTGCTCATCAAGCCGCAATTCTTCTTCGAGGGCGTGAGTATGCTCTGCGAGAGTTTTTAAACCAACACTTGCCGACGCGCCCTTGAGCGTATGCAGTTCACGCAAAATCTGCAGCCGAGACTCATTGTCCTCGGCATTCGTCTCCAGGCTGAGTAGAGCGTTCTCAATCGAACCCAAGCAGCTTGAAGCATCTTCCATGAATGCTTCAAGCAACTCTGGGTCAAGCGACTCCGTTCCCATGCCCTTCGCTCTAAGCGGCGAACCCTGCTCCACGTTCTCACGCGGATTGTCTGATGGTGATTCTAGCGAAATTGCGTTTCGGTGAACCGGTTGCGGGTCGGCCCTTGCCGAGTCGGGTTCTGGTGAATCGGCTGACGTTGCTAGCTGACCGAGTTGGCCTAAGAGTGCTTCGACTTCTTCGCTGCTGGGCGCGAGTGTATTCTCTTCGCTTAGTTCACTAAGTTCGCTAAATTCGTCACCACGACTCGGTGCGTCCCAATGCTCCAAAGCATCGTGGTCGGAGTCGATCAATTCAACTAAATACTCCCCCCAACTGTCGACTGCTTTATCATTGAGCCTGTCTAAGGTCTGCCAATTCGGATCGTCTTGCGAAAGTTCGAATTTTAAAGCTTCAACGCTTTCCAAGAGGAACAGTTCAAGCTCCTCTGTTGGGCACCGCTCTTGGTGAATGCGAAGCAATTTCAAGAGCAAGTCTGAAAGGTTGTCAGCAACTGCATTGACTTCGTTGAGCTGTCCTTGGACTTCTAGCAGCAAGTCTCCGGCTTCGGCCAACGAAAGAGCATTGTTGTTTGGTGCGGGCAAATTCATATTCTTTGGTCCTTACCTGGTTCACACCGATTGCGCGGTAGCTGATTCAAGCCTTGTTTCGGTGTTTGCTTCTAGGTCGACCACGGGCTGGGCGGAATTGCATTCGCAGAGACGTTTCACAAAAGCGTCGATTTGGGGATTACCAGTAGCCAGCGACTTGATCGTCCAGCCTGCGCTCTCTGCATTGCAGCGGTTTGACTTGGCAAGACCTGATATTTGCTCTACTGACTCAATCACGTCTTGGGTGATCTGGAGTTGCTGACTGGCAGATTCAGTAATTTGTTCAATGGAGCGAGCTTCTTGCCCGAGTTCCATCATTTCCCGTAAGCTCTCCTCCGCCTTTTTGACCCGACGCAGTTCGGAATCTACTTGTTCGCGTTCCCTAGAGATGCCGCGCAGAGATTCTTGAGTCACCATATGGATCGACTCGAGCAGACTGTTAATTTCTCGGGTGGCTTCTGACGACTGCTCTGCCAGCTTTCGAACTTCATCGGCGACAACCGCAAAACCTTGGCCGTGCTCTCCAGCTCGTATGGACTCAATCGAGGCGTTTAGGGCCAGCAGGTCTGTGCGGCTGGCGATATCACCGATGGATTCGACGATCGCGGAGATTTGTCGGGTTGGGTCGCTGAGCGCACGCACATTTTTTTCGCAGTTCATTGACTCGGCTTGAACATGCTGCATCCCCTTAGATAGTTCGCCTAACAATTCCAAGGCTGTGGTGGCAGTGCGCTCGGTCCGTAGCATCGCTGAATGTGCGGAAGAAGCGCCAGAACTAACGACTTCAATCGTCGTCGAAAGTTGCTCGATGTACGCAGTAGTTTTCGAGACAGCATGTCCTTGTGTATCTGCTCCGTCGGTAATGGAACGTGCGAATTGCTCGACCTCTTGAGCTCCTTGTTGCAGGCCGCCTAGGTGCGATGTGAGGGCTTTTCCAAGACCGCCGAGTACCGCGCCAAAAACAAATCACCTCGCTGGGAAAACGTCCTCGATATTGATAAACTTTCCGCCCAAGAAAAAGAAAACTGGGCTTTTAAAGATCTGATTTGTTCACACTTACAAAAAACTCTTTGTTTAGTTCGACTCTCTCGAGGTGGAA
>JBCCEO010000167.1:0-12099 GCA_039030255.1 Planctomycetota bacterium
CCTTGTCATACCACTGCCAATAACGGTCCTGACCAGTGCGCAATGCCAACAGTGCTGCTGCTGCCACGGTTTCTGCAATAACCCAGTAATATTAGAAAACAACGTCGACTTCTTTCAAATCATTCCGGCCAAGCAAAGTGGAGGCCGAAGTGTTGGTCCAGGTTTGAAGTTTGTGGGTTGCGGTGAAGCAGTATTTGATACGCCCGATGGCTTTTCGACCTTGGTTGGTAGCGTCACACTGAAACCTCAAGGCAGCCGCTTCACTCCCTGCAAAGTCCGCATACTTTCCGAAACAAATGAGCTCTGGCAATTAGACTTGAAGCAGACAGGCACTCGCAGTGCGTTCGAGGTGCCCGTGAAGGCGGGCGAACGATTGCGACTGATCGTTTCCAGTGAATCGAAATTACAAACTGGAGTTGTCGTGCACTGGAATCAACTTCACCTAGAAAAATAGGAAACGTGCGATGCGAAAAGACCGGGCTCCAGCTCGTTTTGAGATTCGAAGCAAAGTCATTGCTGCATTCGATTCCTATTTCGTCATGAAACTGGGGTCGGTCATTTTTCTGTGCTTAGGCGTTATGGTTGCCGGGCCGGTCGCAAGGGCAGCCGACCCCGATTCGGCGGTCGTCGAAGCCCAACGCGCACGGGTTGAAACAATGCGCAAAGCAGCCTCAGCCACAATCTCCATCTTTGGCTTGGATGGAGGCGGCGGAGGCAGCGGAGTAATCGTAACACCCGACGGCTACGCTCTAACGAATTACCATGTTTCCAGTGCCTGCGGGGATCACATGCGTTGTGGACTCAACAATGGAAGGATCTATGACGCCGTCATCGTTGGTGTGGACGCAACGGGCGATCTGTCGCTTATCAAACTCTTCGGCCGAGAGGACTTTCCAACGGCACCGCTCGCGGATAGCAATCAGGTTCGCGTGGGACAATGGTGCTTTGCTGCTGGCAATCCATTCGTCCTGGCAACGAATCGACAACCGTCCGTTAGCTTGGGCATGGTTAGCGGTGTGAATCGCTACCAGTATCCGGCCGGCACTTTGCTGGAATACGCAGACTGTATTCAAACCGATGCTGCCATCAATCCTGGCAACTCCGGCGGCCCTCTTTTCAACATGGCTGGAGAAGTCATTGGAATCAATGGTCGATGTTCTTTTGAAAAACGTGGTCGTATCAACGTTGGTGTGGGCTATGCAATCAGTTCCAACCAAGTGAAATTCTTCATGGATCCCCTTTCCAGCGGAAGACTAGTAGACCACGCAACGCTAGGAGCTACCGTTTCTACGGATGATTCTGGCAAGATTCTGGTCAGCAATATTCTCAACTCCAGCGACGCATACCGCCGAGGCTTGCGATTTGGCGACGAAGTGCTTGCTCTTGCCGATCGCGAAGTCCGGTCCACCAATATGTTCAAAAACATACTTGGTACACTTCCAAAGGATTGGCGTGTTCCAATCCAGATCCGACGCGCTGGCAAAACGCAAATACTGCTCGTCCGCCTCGAGGGTGTACATTCCGAAAAGCAATTGATCGACTTGGTTTCGCCCGAACGAACACCCACAGGTAGACCTATACCCAACAAAAAGCCATCCAAGGAGGATTCACCTGACGATTCTGATAAGAATTCTAATGAGGATGTGGGGGATACAGAGCAGATGGATGAGCTCGAAGAAATACCACCCGAATTGCGCATGTGGGTACCCGACAAACAGAACATTGAATCCCAATTGGAAAAACGCAAGGGTTTCGCCAACTATTGGTTCAACAAGATGAATCGAACCAAAGTCTGGTCGACGGTACAGGAATTGGGCGACTTTACGAAAGCGGACGCAACCTGGAGCTTTAAAGGAAAACTGGCAGGAGAAAATACCGATGTCCGTTTTCTCTTGAATCCGGATGAAGGCCGAATTTCGATTGGCTCACGAGATCGCGGCTTGACCTTTGGCGACTCCGTATCGGATATTCTTGCCGAGCGACGCGACCGTGTACTTTTGATTGGTATGCGTGCTTTGCAACAGCTGCTGCAGGAAGGGCCGGAGAAAATTGGCGATACGGTTTACCTTGGCCGCATGCCCGTTTACGAAAAGAGTGACTCAAAGAAGCTCGCTGAACAACCCAGAATGCAGGTACTAAGAACGCTATGGTACGACTCTGAAGTCCGCTTTTGTTGCAACGATGAAGGTGAAATCCGGCTGATCGAATTGTTCGGAGACGCGGGCACCGATCCTGCAGAAATCTACGTTGATTCCTACAAAGATTGGCAAAATGGCGATCACACATGGAGATTTCCAAGCCGGCTCCGTCTCCAATATGGTTCCGAACCAATTTTAGTGCTCAACATAGAGAGCATCCAGTTTGCAAAGCCTTTGGGCAATCTGGACATATCCAATTTAGACTTGGAAAGCACTGAGGCATCCGAAGCCAACAACTCATCTGATCAGGCGCCCGCTGAAAATGATGGAGGAGATGACCAATGATGAAGTCATTTTGGCTAGTCGCAATTTGTTTGTGCTTCAGCTTCTCAGCGCAGCTTAGCCGAGCCCAGCCAACGTTACTCGGCTCGGTCAATTCTGTTGCGGTGGAGTGCGAGCTTAAGACGGTCAAACTTTACGGCGCGGGCGGAATTGCGGGATTAGATTCGTACCAAAGCGGATTCTTCTTTTCCAGGGATGGTCATATACTCACAGTCTGGAGCACAGTCTTGGACGTGGACAAGATCATTGCCGTTTGTAGCGATGGCTCGCGCTACGAAGCGGAAGTGTTGGGGATCGACCCAAATCTCGAAATTGCCGTACTTCAGACCGACCAAAAGCCTGCGTCCTTCTTCCAACTCAACGAAGCCACTAGCGCCGAAGTTGGCGAGCGCTGCCTAGCCTTCAGCAATTTGTTCGGAATCGCTACCGGCACGGAGATGTCGAGCCTCCAACACGGAGTGATTATGGCTATCACCGAGTTAAAGGCGCGTCGTGGAAGCATCGAGTCTTTCTACCAGGGACAAGCTTACATCATCGACGCCATGACCAACAATCCGGGTGCGGCAGGTGGAGCATTAACAAACATCCGAGGAGAATTACTCGGGATTCTTGGCAAGGAACTTAAGGATAGCGGTGCGAATACTTGGATTAACTACGCAATGCCAGTGGGCGAACTGAAAGATTCCATCCAAAGAATTTTGGAAGGCAAATCGATCCTGCGGAACAAGGATCGCCGTCCATTGGCTGATCGTCCTATGCAATTGGCAAATCTGGGCATCGTATTGGTTCCAGATGTGCTCTCCAAAACACCAGCCTACGTCGACTTGGTGCAACGCGACTCACCGGCGGCCAAAGCAGGATTGCAAGCAGATGACCTAATCCTGTTCGTCAATTCCACTCGCATCACCTCACAAAAGACACTGGTTGAGGAACTCAAGTACATCGACCGGACTGAAGGTCTCGCGCTGTTGGTGCAACGCGGGGCAAAATTGCAAGAAGTGATAGTATCGCGATAGAATAAAAATGCATGCCATCAAAGCCTCCAATTCTTTGTTTCTTCTGTTTGCTTTGACCTTCTGGATTTCGCTACCGCTGGCCAATCCACTGAAGGCACAAAGCCAGATTGAATTGCTGGAAAAAGAACAAGCCGCGTTTCGTCAAGCCGCAGCTGTTGCCAACCCCTATGTCGTTCAGATCGAAACGTTTGGCGGAATGGAACGGATTGGAGAAAAGTTTGTAGCCGACGGCCCAACTACGGGCACGATTCTGACCGAAGAAGGCTGGATCGTCTCAAGTCTTTTCAGTTTTCGTCAGCGTCCTGCCTCTATCCTCGTGGCTCTGCCCGATGGCAGCCGCGAGTCTGCCGAACTCGTCGCCCGAGATTTCAGCCGCCAACTGGCACTGCTAAAAGTAAAACCGAAGAAGCCCTTACCGCATATTCCACAATCGGACGTCGAAGCGGCGCGGCTTACACCCGAATCGGTAGGAACTTGGGTTGTCGCTCTCGGCAAAACGTATGACAAGAAAACCGCGTCGCAATCCTCAGGCATCGTGAGTGCGATTGGCCGAGCATACGGAAAAGCATTTCAAACTGATGCGAAAATATCACCGATCAACTACGGCGGTCCGGTCGTTAACCTGGAAGGCCAAACACTTGGGATTCTCTCGCCATTGTCCCCTGGCACTTTCCTGGAAGGTGATAGCTCGAACATCTACGATTCTGGAATTGGATTTGCGATTCCCATTGCTGACATCATGCAGCGTTTGCCAACGATGCAAAAAGGCGAGGACATATACGAAGGTAAGCTGGGGGCGGTTACCAAGGACCAAAACGAGATGGCAGGTCCAGTACGAATCGTCGGAGCTATTCCTGGCTCGCCGGCCGGCAAAGCAGGATTGCAAGCCGGGGATATCATTCTGCGGGCTAATGACCAAACCATCGGATTGCTCGCCGACTTGAAACACGCGATCGCCAAGGTGGATGCGGGCGAGACTCTTAACTTGGAAGTCTTCCGCGATGGCGAACGCGTATCCGGTTTGCAATGTGAATTAAGCAAAGAAGTTCCCATCTACCAGCGTCGTTACTTGGGACTCCGGTTTTCACAATTAGCCAATCCAGAAGAATCGAACGAAAAGGATGCAGAGCAGGACAACAAGTCGGCTGAAGCGAAACCAGTTGATTCTCAGGCGACGATCATGGGCATCCAGGCCGATTCGCCTGCAGCTAATAGCGACTTAAAAGTTGGCGACACCATCACGGCATACAACGAGCAAGTCATCAAGTCGACGGCCCAACTGAGGGAACAACTAGCTGTGTCAGAGCTTGACGTCGCCTTGAAGCTACAAGTATTGCGCTCGGGGGTGGAATTAACTGTGGAGGTCACTCCCGACGTCTGGCCAGACACACTACCTGCGGCGTTGCCAGATCCGGAAATTGAGCTGCCTGAGAATGCTCAGTGCAAGGTAGTAGACATCGCCCTAGGCGATTTTACGAACAAGGCTTTTGCAATCGTGCCGCCCAGCTCGACCAAGCGAACTTTGGGCTTACTGATTGTGTATCCTGAGCCGGGCGAGATGGAACGCGAGCCTGCAAAAGAACATTGGACAACCTTTGCGGCAGAACAAGGCTGGATAGTGGCTGTCGTGAATTCAGCAGATCCAAAGCGCTGGAGTCCAAACGAAATCGAACTGGCAGAACGCATTTTGGGACGGCTGCAGAAATCCTACCAACTGGATCCTTCGCGCATTGTGGTGGGCGGTCTTGGAATAGGAGGCCGATTGGCCTTCGTTGCAGGAAACATGCTTAAGGATCGTATTCAGGGTGTGCTAATGGTTGGTACGCAGTTGCGAGGATTTCGCCCACCTCCAAAAAACTTTCCCTTGCGATCGCTCGACTACCTGCTCGTCGGAGAGCAAAAATCGCTTGAGGCCCCAAAGGATGCATTGGTGGAACTCGGCTACAGCGTTTCCACGGTCGACGCGGAGTTGACCCCTCCAAAATGGGAAACTCATCCGCAAAGCGACATTGAGCGTTGGCTTGAAGGGCTGGCACGACTTTAGATAGCCCAGACTTGTCCCGCATGCACCAAATGAAATGACACTTGCTAGCAACAAAAAGAAAACGAATTCGAAAAAGAGTTCGAAGACTGACGGCCAGAGCAAATTCCAACGCAAGCTCTTGCTAGTCTTCGCGGTGAGTTTCCTGATGCTTGGGGCTCTTATCAAAAGCACCGACCTCTTTCAAATAGGCAGCAAGGAATTCGTCAGTGGAACGCTTCTCAAAGTTGGCTTCGTTCTGGGGCTTGCTTGGGTTGCTGCTCCACAACTTGAGATGCTTGGCTGGCAGAAGCTGCGTGGTTCTATGCTCGTCGGCGCAATTCTGGTGCTTATTCTATGGTCTATCCGCCCGCGCATTGGTGCGATTGCTGGGGCCGTATTATTGGCCAGTATGTTGTTGGTGGCGATCATCGGCTGGTTTCGCAAAGCAAGCAAACTTAAGAGTTAAGGCCAGCAAGACCTACGCCGAAAGCTGGCGCGGGTGCGCTGAGTGCTGTTGCCTTTCCATTCATCAACGCCCAATTTTCGGGTGATCAACCGCTCCCACTATGCTTACGTCGATTGCTGGCAATTAGTCGGAGACTTGATCAGCGCTATGATCGCGGCTTACAACCGGCAAAGTTTCTACATGTTTCCAAATGAGGCGCAAGCCAAGTTTCGGTAGGTCTGTTTTTTCTGTTTAGACCGGCAAAATTGGAAAAAACCTTACCAGGCGGATTACCAGAGTGCCGAAGACTATCGCTGGACGAACTTGGTTCTACTCCTAAGAGTAAGCGAAGTCTATCCAGTGCGTTCAAGGGGGGCAATCTTGACGCGACTGGGCTCATCGACGAACGGACATGTTCTGTTCGGACAGGGCTCGGTGTGTGAATGCTGCTCTCTGAATCGCAATCCCTGACAGACAAATTTTGGCCGGTTGGTGTTCTGTTGTCATCGTGAAACGGACCCAGACGGAACACCACTATCTCCCGCCAGATTGTGGACACTCGACAGTGAGATCGTAGGAGGGTTTCCAATGCGACGTTTTCTGTTCGGCGTGGTAATCGCTTCGGTCGCCGCCGCAATGCCTAGTTGGGCATTCGCAGGTGATCGTGAAATTGCCAAGGCTGTAATGTCTGAGTTACAGCAGCACAAAGCCGCTGGTCAACTAAAGGGCTTTGATCTCGACATGCAGGTTGAAGACGGCGTTGTCTACCTGAACGGTCGAGTGGCCTCGCGAGACCAGCGCAGTCTCGTTGCCAAAGCCGCCGCCGATGCTGTCGGCGTTGGCAATTTGGTAAACAATATCAAGGTTGTCCCCGTCAAGGCTACCCCAAAGCCTCTGCCCAAGACGACCGTCGTGAAGACTGCTTCCCAGACTACTTCCCGCAAGAAGCAGCCCGTAGCGAAGGCTCCTGCAAAGCAGCAGATTGTTCGCACTGCAGCAGCCCAAAAGCCACGCATCAGCGACACTCAGGTTACTGACTCCGTGATTGGCCGCTTGGCTTCGCTGAAGAAATCGGGCGATCTGAAGGGATTCGAGCTCGATGTTAGCACTGAAAACGGCGACTTGTGGCTCAAGGGTCGTGTAGCAAACAAGGCTCAAAAGATTTTGGTCCTAGAGACTGCTCGACGCGTTCGCGGCGTAGCACGTGTTGTTGATGATATCAAAGTGGTTGCGACTCAGGTTCGCCCTGCCTCCACTGGAATCACACACCCTCAGCCTGTGCCGAATGTGGCTACCATGCCTAGCTCGCAGCCTTTGCCACCGAGTTCAAGCATGCCAACGGTTCAGCCACAGCCATACGTTCAAGCAACTCCAGTTCCTATGGGTGGTGCTCCGGTACCAATGAATACAGTTGCCTACGGCGGCGGAGCTCCTCGCTACGACCAGCCGAATATGCCAAACTACGCTTGGCCAAGTTATGCAGCACAAAACAATTATGCCGCGGTAACATATCCCAAGCAGTACAGTCCATCGGCTTGGCCTTACATTGGACCGTTCTATCCCTACCCTCAAGTCCCATTGGGATGGCGTAAGGTAGCCCTTGAATGGGACGATGGCCTGTGGTACTTGGACTTCACGAGCAAGTAAGCCACAGCTGTCCAACTGAAACCAAAGAAGGAGCCCGAGAGAATTCTCGGGCTCTTTTCGTTTCAACTTGCGAAGCAACCAGCTGCCTCAGTCTGGAGCCGGTCTCTAAGTCAGCACTATTCTTTGTGCGGAGAGCTGCAAGCCTTTCTGGCTCAAGCTACTCATCGGCCAAGCTTTCGGCAACTATTCTGCCTCCCGAAAAGCGATATGATGACGGAGTTTTTGCGGACTCCTAAGACTGGCACAACAAACGACAGAACGTTGAAAGACTTACCTTATCCCCATTGCATGCAATGATAACACTATGGTTTTGCATGCATTCCCTTTGGTTTTGAAGGAATTCCGGCGACTTTTCCGCTGCTAAAACGAGAAAAACCCGCAAGTTCTGCCCACATTAACAACGATAGAATTCTTTAGATGAGAGGCAAGCGCTCTACTTCTCCGTACTCTCTCGAGCATGGAGTTGAATTTGTGGAAAAGCCGGGTGGGCAATGGAGCTGACTCTGCCTCAGCAACCCCAGATCGAAACGAGGGATCGTTCGATGTCAGTATCATACAACAAGACAATGCTAGGATTCGTTCTCGCCGCAGGCTTGCTGGCGACTTCTGGTTGTGTCGGCATCACAAACGGCTTCAACTTAGGACCGCTTGGCGTTCCTATTCCGGTAAGTCCTTATTTCCAGGACCAGGAAGAGCTTCAGTTCCATAACCACGAACGCTATGAACGTGTGCCCATCATTGGCCCAATCACAGCTGGTGGAACTGCTGTCGCACTCGATCCGCCAAGTGACGATGAGGTCATGCAAGCGCTCGAGAAAGCTCGACCTGTGCGAGGTGGTATTCCATTGCTGAGCGAAGTGCAACGCAACAACGTTCAAATCGTGAAGTGCAAGATCGCAGACTATGTCGATCCGCCACGCTTCATTCCTTTGATCGGCATGGCTCAATTGCACCACGCCCACTACAAGTGCACGATCTACTTCGAAGAGCGTCGCATCAATGGCTGGCCAGTGCCTTACACGTTGGAAGATAAGGAATCAGTTGAAGTGGTTTACATCGACCATAATCACTTCCACAAGTGTGGCGAGACCGATGTTGCTTGCGAATTCTAGTGCATCGCTCAAAAATACATTGATGAACTATTTCTGATCGATGCCACACCCGGCATATCAGTGATGTGAAGCCGCGGAGATTATTCTCTGCGGCTTTATTCATTGTTTACCAAATGCAATCCACGCGACTTCTGATCTGGGTTCTCAATCTAGCCACCGTCGTGAACTGCCATATTCTTAAAGATCCTTAGTCGTTCTGGCCAGCAGCAGGCTTTTGATCTTGCCTCTTAAGTTCATTTTGCGATGTGTAGCTTCCCGCCTATACTGGCGGCAAATTTCGTAGAGCCCACTCTCAAAGCTCACGTCTCAGGGATGCAGATGAGTTGCACCATCCACGATTTCAAAAGTTGAACCATGGCAGTCGCAGTCGTAACTGGAAGCTCTTCTGGTATTGGGCAAGCCACCGCAATTGCACTGGCCAACCAAGGTTTTGACCTAGTCCTCCATGGAAACAAGAATTTAGCTGGGCTCCATGAGACTGCCAAGACTATACACGAACAGACCGATCGCCAAAACAAAACGATTGCGATGACCTGCGACTTGGCGAACGCCTCGTGCTGCAGATCACTGATTGAATTTGCTTTCCGATGGCAAGGAAACGTAGATGCCTGGATTAATGTTGCCGGTGCCGACGTACTAACTGGCTCGTTGGCCAAGTCTAATTTTGAATCCAAATTGGAACGACTTTGGCAAGTTGACGTAGCAGCCACAATTCGGGTAAGTCGCGCGGTCGCAGAAAAATGGACTTGTGACACTGCGGGCAAAGCCCCCGGCGAAAAACCCTCATTGGTCAATATTGGTTGGGACCAGAGTCTCACCGGCATGGAAGGAGAAGCTGGTCAGCTATTTTGTACAACCAAGGCAGCTGTGGAAGCATTTACTCGTGCTCTAGCTTTGGAACTTGCCCCACGTGCACGCGTAAATCTTGTTGCTCCGGGATGGATTGAAACGAAATGGGGCGCGGATGCTAGTGAGTACTGGAAAAATCGAGCTTGCGAAGAATCACTACTTGGCCGCTGGGGAACGGCAAAGGATGTCGCAGACACCGTTGCATGGATTTGTAGTCCGGCCGCTGCCTTCGTGAATTCGCAAGTCATCGCCGTAAACGGGGGGCTTCGCCCACTCCAGCGCACTGATTGAAAACCGGCCGATTGAACGCCCAGATTGGCGACAAAACACCCAAAACCCCACATCAAACGGCGACAAAACGCCAGTCTCGCATCAGCAAATCCCTCGAGCAGCGAACGCAAAACACTCGAATTTGACTATGTACTCAAGAATCTGGTATTCTCTAAGGGTTAAATCGGGATCGTTACCCATAGTTTATGGGAGCGAACCCCGCATATCCTTTCTTTATGTTTAGTTGGAGGGCTCCAGATGAAGCGAGTATTACCTCGACGTAAGGGATTTACCTTAGTCGAACTCCTGGTTGTTATCGCCATTATTGGCATCTTGGTAGGCTTGCTGTTGCCAGCAGTTCAAGCTGCACGAGAAGCAGCGCGCAGAATGCAGTGCAGCAACAATTTGAAGCAGCTTGCCTTGGCGGCTTTGAATTATGAATCGGCCCATCGTCGCTTTCCGGCGCGACAAGCGGGCTCCGGTGCAATTGCCGGTCAACCTGGCCCCAACGGCCAGCGTTTACGCATGAGTGGATTTGTGCAGTTGCTTCCTTTCTTGGAACAAACCCCACTGTACAACCTCATCCAAGGTCAGCACCGAAATCGCAACCCATGGAACAACTGGTTCCGGACCAATGGTGGAAAGCTCTCTTTCCTCAGTTGCCCAAGTGATCCGGGCTGGTCACGTACCCGTGACCCCAACAATCGTTGGTGGGATGGAAACGTATGTTATGCTTTCTGCGCGGGTGATGCCTATGCGCGGTCGGCTTGGTGGGAAGATTCCGAGCGTGGCGACTATCAAGTTTCCTATCGCAAACCGCGAATTCGCTCACGCGGTATTTTTGGACGCCACAACTACTTGAAGATGGGTGCGATCACCGACGGAACCAGTAACACTCTTGCTTTCTCAGAGCGTCGTATTCCAACGGCACTCGATGGACGCGGGATGGTTTATTGGACTGCAGGGGCTCCAGCTACTTATATTCCGCTCACATGCCGAACAGAGTGGGCTGGTAGTCGTTACTTTAACGTTGCAAATCGTTTTAACCGGGATACTCAAGCCGGTTATCGCTGGGCCGATGGTGCAGCATTTTTCCATGCCTTTACAACGATCTTGCCGCCTAACACGGCTGTCTGTCTGCTTGGAAACTCAGACAACTGGCGGGACACCGGGGGGCACTACGGCCCAGGCATCTGGACACCGTCGAGTGAACATACTGGTGGAGTTCAAACTGCCAACGCAGATGGAAGTGTTCACTTCATCAGCAACAGCATCGATTCTGGAAACCTCAGCGTAGTAGCTCCCGCAGAGGAAGCAACTGGCCCCAGCCCATTTGGAGTTTGGGGAGCGTTGGGAACCAAGTCGGGTGAAGAAGTCAACTCCTACGATTTCAACTAGTAGTATTGACGAGCAAACTCGTTAGAATTGGGCCGGAAGCATGTATTTGCTCCCGGCTTTTTTCAAATTGGCACAAATCGAAATGACTTTTTTTGAGGTCTGAAATGCAATACCGTATACCGTTGCTAACACTTGCGTTGCTAGTAGTTTCCACTGTTGGTTGCGGCGGCAGTAACAAGGGTCCGAGAACCGTACCCGCTTCCGGCATCATAACGCTTGACGGTCAACCGGTTCATGATGCTGCAATCGTTTTCACCGATGCCAAAGGAGAATACTTTGCGCATGCTCGAAGCGATGAGGAGGGAAAATTTAGTCTAAACGCGTTTGAATACAAAACGGGAGCCGTTCCCGGCGAATACATGGTCGCTATCCAACGAACCGTGGTCAACGAGTCTCAATTCGATGAAGAACCTGAGGAAGAAGGTTCTGCAGAAGAGCCTCCCGAGGAAGAATCGGAACACGAAGGAGACGACGAGGGAGGAGCTGTTCGCAATGATCTTCCTGCAAAATACGCTACACCTTCTGAAGACTTCATGTTCACTATTCCAGAAGACGGCACGGATAGCCTGAAACTTGAATTGGTCTCGGATTGACCCACGCACTCGCCAGGTTGATGCGCAACGTTTGGACTTCAAAGCAATTACGAAAAGGGCTTGGCGTCATCGCGATGCTGAGCCTTTTTTTTTCGCTCGCACTGTGGGCAACGTGGCCAGCAGCTGCACTTTGGCAACAGGCCTTGCCCGCAGGCGACTCTCCCATTGGCACCGTGCCAATGCTCAACGCCTGGACAATCTGGTGGAACGCTTATCAGCTCCAAAACGGATTTCCGTCCTACTGGGATGCCCCGATCTTTGCACCC
>JBCCEO010000168.1:0-12084 GCA_039030255.1 Planctomycetota bacterium
CATCTACGACCCTCTGAGAGGTCTCCACATTGCCAGCAGCCACCGCAGGACTTTCACTCGCAACATCAGCGGCCGACGGATTCAGTATTCCTTTCGGGATTCGTAGTTCAACCGCTCGCAAAACGCCTTCGTTCAAAGGCAGATCATCGCGGATGAGGCAGCGCAGTACATACGTTACCGCGGCTTTCACAATCGAAGGATTCGCATTGAAGTTCGATGAGCTCTCAGCGGCGCTTCCGCCGAAATCGAGGACAATGCCTCCCGAACTCGACCGACTCAAACGTACGCAAATCTTGGAGCCATCATCCAAAGAGTCCTCAAAGTACCGTGGGCCGCCGCTCAGCAATTTGGCGACGTGCTCTGAATTTAAGAAGTTGCAGACTCTGCGCTGAGCGACGGTAAGCAAGTGCTCTGAATACTGCACTAATTTCGGCCAACTCTCAGATGCGGCATACTGCTCCAACAGCTGGACTCCTCGCTCGTTGGCGGCGACTTGAGCCAACAAATCGGCCAGATTCTCAGAAACGTTCCGCGGTGGATACTCGGCGCTATTCAAGAAGGATTCAAAGGTCTTCAACCGCTCGACTCCGCCCCGAAATACATGCACGGCAGGAATGACAACTCCTTCCAATCCCAATCGATTGGCTGACACCGACATTGACCCGGGCGATACACCTCCTATGTCAGCATGATGCGCTCGATTGGCGACAAACATGACAGGGCGTTCGTGGGTCTCGCAGAACACGGGGGTAACAAGCGTTAAGTCGGGTAAATGCGAGCCGCCATGGTATGGATCGTTGGTGACAAACACATCACCTGGTTGCATCGCTGGAAAAGCGCCCATCACCGATCGCACCGTTTCGCCCATAGCGCCCAAATGCACTGGAACATGAGGCGCATTCGCTAACAGAACCCCGTGCTGGTCAAAAACGGCACAGCTGTAGTCGCGACGTTGCTTCACATTCACGCTAACAGCAGTTTGCTGTAACACTAGACCCATTTGCGTGGCTATTGCTTTCAACCTTGCTCCAAAGCACTCGCGGAATACTGGATCTAGTGTCTTCTTTGTTTTAGCCTGCTTCAGAACCACAGTTTCCATCGCGGCTGACTCAGTTGCTTTATTCTGATCTCCTGGAGCAACCTGTGGCAAATGCAGCACCCGCAAAAGCCCTTCACTCCAGCATTCCGCCTGCCAGCCTGAGTCGATATTCAAAGTTGAGCCTGCGTTAAGGATAGTGACGGGACCTCGCAGTAATTCCCCAGGCTGCAAGTGCTGACGCGAAATCTGCCGCCGCTCTCGGTCATCGACATTCACCCAACGTTCGTCAGAATCACTAACCGGCACAAACTGCGAATCCGGCTTGGCGGCTTGCAATTCATGGCTGGCACGTCCATGAAACTCGACGCGCACCGCAACCAACTCTATCGGTTGGCTCTCTCGACTATACCCATATCGCTCCTGATGAACTGCATGGAATCTGGTCCGTAAATGTTCAGAACGTAGCGCGTCCAAAGTCCCAGTTACCGGCAGCCGCAAACTGGATTCTGTTCCGATATATCGGAGTTCTAAGTAGATTGCGTTCTCGAGCGAATTCGCCAAGTCTGAGGCGTAATTTTCCAGAAACTGCTGCGACTCCAATTTAACCTTCGAGCTCAGCTCCGGAAATGAAACCGATTCGAGATCGCAGTAAACGGCAACCGCTAAATCCAAACGAAGGCCGGCAAGTCCCATTCCAAGTGCACTTAGCAACCCGCCTTCGGGTGCATCCCAAATTGTTTGCATACCGAGTGATTCTGCAATTTCGCAAATATGCTGCCCCGCTGCGCCGCCAAACCCCATCAACTCACTTTTCCTAGGGTCCGCACCTTGGGCGATAGAAACACTCCTCACTGCCTCAGCCATTTGTTCGTTGGCAATCCTTCGCAAACCCAAGCAAAGGTCTTCGCGCGTTCGGATCTGCAGCAAGCTTTGCACTTTTTCAAACAGTTCATCGATCCTGCCCAACATGGCTTCGCGTTGAATTGGAAATGGAAATTGGCTTTTTGGAACTCTTCCAAGAAACACATTCAAATCTGTGATGGTGAGCGGGCCACCTCGCCCGTAGCAGGCAGGCCCCGGCATCGCACCGGCACTCTGGGGCCCAACCCGCAGCGAAACGCCGTCAAACCAGCAGATTGATCCTCCACCAGATGCAACCGTTTCAATCGGTAGCGTCGGTGTCAGAATACGAATGCCAGCTTTTGTTGATTCATATTGCACCTGCTGCTGCCCCGCAGAAACTCGGGTCACATCTGTGCTTGTGCCACCCATGTCGAGCCCGATTAGGCCCTCACTCCCCAAGCCTTCTGCCAAGCTTTGCAATGCACAGACGCCGCCTGCTGGACCGGAGAGGATCGAGTCTTTGCCCGAGTAATCACCCCAAGGAACTAAGCCTCCGGCGCTCGTCATTACGTCCAAAGTCGTATTTTGGGCACCGCCAAATTGCTCCACAAGTTGTGCCAAGTAGCTGTTCACGACGGGACTCAAGTAAGCATCCACGATTGTGGTCTGAGCCCTGGCGACCAATTCAATCAATGCAGCAAGTTCGGACGATACACTGATATGCTCGAAACCAGCTTCCTCGGCAAGCCTGTGGACGCGGCGTTCATGTTCCGCATTGCAATAAGAGTGCATCAAGCATATGGCTACAGACTCGCAACCCTTCTGCTTTGCTCGCTTCAACTTTTCCAGCGTATCGCATTCATTCAACGGCTGGGCGACCCTGCCAGATGCATCTACACGCTCTTCAATGCCGATTACTTCCTCGGCCACACTTTCCGACTTCTGGATATCCAAAGCAAAGAGATCTGGTCGCGTTTGATCACCAATCTCCATCAAATCCTCGAATGGAGAAGTAACGGCAAAAACCGTTTTGGCTCCACGCCGGGTCAGCAAAGCATTGGTACCCCGGGTTGTTCCTAGTCGTACATTCAAGGGCGGAAGAACGGCATTAAGGGGAATCTGCAGTAATCTTCGTACAGCGAGGACAGGCGCCAACAGTCCGCTATCCAGTTCATGATGCGAACCAATATCCCTTGCATCCACCTGACGTGCCAGTCCAACACAACCAGATGCAAAGCCCTTGACGTTGTAACGATGCTCTTCCGATCCGCTTGAGCCGATCCGCACTAACTCGGAACCGATCCAGAATCCGTCTCGATCGCTCTGCAGCTCGACACAATGCAGCTGATCCGCTTTTTCGCTTGAATACTCATCCAGCCAAGATACGGGAACTCGGCCGCTGCTCAGGATCTTGCAACTGCGAATTTCGCCACTGGGCAACTTGACAAAGCAGTCCGTGAACGTACCGCCGACATCTATCCAGCACTCCACGGTATCGCCAACCGAGCTCTGAGATTCGTTGGATGGACGCGTTTCGCCCATGTGTTGCATTCTATCCAAGTTCAAGATTGCGTTTTTGCGGCACCAATTCTGCGTCCTAATGGACTGTGAAGTATCGCCGGCAACAAGAGCAAATCGCCGACAATAGCCCCAGAAAGAATGAGAATCATTAGCAGAGCAAATTTACTCGTCGGCAAAAACTCACTGAAGAAGAATGGTGACATAGCCGCCGAACAGATCAAAGTGGTTTGGAGCATAGGCCGCGCACAAACATGAATGGCCCGATTCACGGCTTCAGCCTGCGATGCGCCGGCGCGTCGTGTGCGCATAAAGCAAATCAAGAAGTGCAAAGTATCGTCGACCGCGATTCCCAGCGCAACGCTTGCTGTTAGAATACTTGCCACATCCAACTGTACTCCTGCCCAGCCCATCAATCCGAAGACGAGTCCCACAGGAAGAACATTTGGTATCATCAGAAGCGCGCCCTGCCAAATTCCACGGGCAATAACCATCATGATCGGGGTGATTAACAGAAAAGCGGTCGCAAAACTGGTTGCTAAATCACTAATCAAGGCATAGTGTGCTTTCTCAACAATACTCCGCAACCCAGTGATGTGGTAGCTAACCGAGCCGCCATTACCAAGCCCGACTAACGCCCTGTCCACACGCGCCTCTAATGCCGCGACGATCTCGGGGTAGCTGTCGCGTCGTATGTTATGGACACGTGCAGTAATTCGCCAAACGTTTGCTTCCGCTTCACGATGAAGCAGGCCACGTTCTTCAAATTCGCCTAGTTTCGATTCTAACTTTTTTCGAAAGACGGCGCGCTTGATCGTATCGCGTGTACCCTTTCCCGAAGGCAAACTTGGGAAAAAGGTGCTAACCGAAAACGTAGAATCCACGTTGGTGTCTGCGTCGATTGCCTTGTGTAACTTGCGAATGGCATGCAATTCTTGAAGACCTCGATTCGGTTCTTCTGAACTCTCAATGCGGACCAGAAACTCTAGTGAGTCCAAAGGCCCAAGTCGCGAACGAACCCAATTCAGACTCTGCACCGCTTCGCTACCTGGAATGAACATGTCTTCAAATTCTGTAGAAGACTTCAGGCGATAAAGCCCCAAACACGAAGCAATAAGAATAAGGACTCCCAGAACGCTGATTGGCACCGAAAATCGATGCGTCAGGTTGCCGAGGATCCGAGCCAATCCTGAAAGTGGCTTCAATTCTAGTTTTTCACTCTCGTCGTCCAAGTTTCGTTGCTCTGATTCCGCTATCTCGCTCTGCGATTCCTTGGACCGACCGAAGCTCACGATAAAGCGACTTACGACCGGGAAACACAACAATGCCCAAATTGTCACCAATAACAGCGATCCTGCAGATAGTGAACCGAACAGCCAAACCGGCGATAGCTGGCTTGCCATTAGAGAGGCGAAGCCAATGGCCGTGGTGACACTAGCCAACAAGCATGGTTTTCCACCGCGAAACAGTGCAATCACACCAGCATGATGATTGCGTTCTGCGCCCGCGTCCTTGAAGTAGCTAGTCAGATGCACAGAGGCAGAAAGCGTCAGCATGAAAACTAGTGTCGGTATCACCACCAGAACGGCTGCCATTTCACCGATAAAAAAGCTGACAGCTGCCATTCCGGCGAGTTGTCCCAGTCCGGCAAATGCAAACACGAGTAGCGTCAATCGCAGGTTGCGAAGACATGCCCAAGCAACAATCAGCGCTAGAATGCTAGAAGGCGGGACCATCCGCTCCATCGTCTTGCGGCTTGACTGGTCAATCACATGAATCTGAAATGGCTCTCCGGCCACGATCAGTTCATCCGCTTCTTCACCTAGAATAGAACCGGCTTCCCTTCGAATGACTTCCAGCAATTCCGCTCGTGCTTCGGTGGGCGCCTGCGAAAGCGCGAGAGTGATAAACCCCTCGCCTTTCTTTCCGATTGAAATTCCGGCCAAACGATTTGTAACTTCAAGCGTCCGTTCGGCCTCTTTTCTAAAGTCGCCTTGTAGAGCTTGAGCTAATACCCGGTAAGATTGATTTGAATCCGAAACCTCCGTGATTTTCAGCTCCGGTCGGGTCGAAGCTAATTCGCGAAGACGGTCCGCGAAAACCTCAAGCCTGGCATCTTTCAGATTGCAGCTGGGCCAGCTGAGAATCAAATACTGGTCTTCTCCAAATTGCTCTCGGAACTCGCGGTAGGTTGCCCTAGCAGCATCATCGCCGGGCAACCACGCTTCGACAAACGTAGTTCCAAACCGCAGCTGAACCGCCCAATAGCCTAGAAAGGGTAAAGCTAGCAACAGCGTCAGCACCGAGACGAGCGAGACTCGGCTGAAAAACTCAGCTTTCGACTTGGAATTTAGCGGCACGGCCATCGCTCAGGCAGTTGGGGCAGCGAACAGACTCATAGGTATTTTGAAACCTGATCTGACACCGCTATCTTAGCTTTCAGACAATCTAGTTCTAGCATCTGAGACGATTGGACGGATTTAGTAAAGTTTGCGGGCTGGGCTGACGATTTCCCCTATGTGCGAATAGATTCTATCGTGAATTGGGGCTGCCTTAAGAGGGCTCATTTCCAATTCTAAGACCTTGACGCCACCCTTGGAGCACATTATCTTCGGCGGAATTAAGTTGTTGCACGCAAATGACTTAGGACATTTGCGGACTCTTCCCCGGAGCTGATTCAAGTGACCAAGAAAGAGATCGTTAAGACGATTTCGGACAAAACCGGGCTGACTCAATCCAAAATCAAAGAGATTGTTCAGCTTACTTTTGATGGTATTGTGGAAACCCTGCTAGAAGAGGGGCGTGTCGAACTGCGAAACTTTGGCGTATTCCAGGTCAAGTGTCGAAAAGCTCGAAAAGCCCGAAACCCCCGGACGGGTCGGCAGGTAGACGTACCAGAAAAGGTGGTTGTAACTTTTAAACCTGGCAAAGAGATGGAAGCTCGCGTTCAGGATTCGGATCCATCGGTACTTCGAGAGGAGGACGATGGCGAGAGGATGGATTTTGAAAACGGAAGTCCTGACTCCCAACCAAATTAAATCACAACGCCTGCCAAGGCAAAAATAGGATTCGACGGACCTCAATCAGGTCCAAGTTCACGGAGGAGCTAGAATGCGACGCTGGATTTGTGCTGCTTTACTCTTGGGTTGCATGTCTGTTGGTGCTGGTTGCGCACTACCCATGTACTCGGCCGTTCCCGAGCGACGCGCCGAACAGCTAGTCTACACCTCGGAAAACCTACGCCTGCTGCTTCAAGAGTGGGAGCGATTCTGGATGGTCAATCAGCCTGATCATATGACGCCATATCGCGTTCACGGAGGCGTCATCTAAGATTCATCTTAGCATGATGCAATCACCTTTGAGCACACACCGGCGGATTCCGAATGGGAACCGTCGTTTTTGCTGCGCAGTGGTCAAAGGAATGCGACCTAAAGAGATGCGCCCCAATTGAAATACTATTCCACTAGCGGAGAGTTTGCTCGATGACCTGGGCCATGCATGCGTCACGAACAGTCATCGCTTGATGTATCGCATCCACAATGAGGCTTGGTTCGCAAGGCTTTTCAAACATTCCGTCAACACCAATGTCGTTCAGTAGCAGCCAAGATTGGGTTGACGATATATCGCCGGTCAACATGAAACGTGAAATCATCGGATGATCATATTTTACTTGTGCAAGAAAACTTGTCCCTGAAGTTCCCACCATTTGATTGTCACACAGGATAGCATCCACTTTGTAGTGTCGTAGAATGCTGGTTGCCTCCTCTGCCGAGACGGCTTTGATCGTTCGAAAGCCCTCACGCCGAAAAGTCCGATCGAGAGCGCTAAGTAGATCGGGATCGTCATCAACCAACAGCAAACTAATTTTTGTCTCGTCCATAACCGCCCCTTGAATGTGCTGCAAAGCACCTAAAACCCTGCCAGGATTTAGCGAAAAAAATCCTGACTAGTGCGAGGCTTATTTCCAATTCCTCGCCCAAAACTTCTTAGGCCCAGATCCATTTTTTCCCCACTCGCCCTTGTTAAAAACATAGCTTTCAATCCCAACGGTTCTGGATCTACGCTTGGAAAAAAACGCAAAGCGAGAATAATCTCCCAGAACGCTCTTCATGTGCAAAGATTCCAGCTATCTAACGACAGGACTTTCTGCTGCCGCATGCTGAACAGTCCCCTTAGGAAGCATTCAAGCCTCGGCGCAGGCCCTTGCAAAAGCGGCCAATAATTTCAGTTGGACAGCCCCATTCCCTAACTTCACCTTCAAAGCCAACAACAACTACACTAGTCGACTGAAACCGAATGCCCTTACTCTCACTTGATTCTGTTTCCATTCGCTATCAAGGCCCGCCCTTACTAGAAGATGTCGATTGCATCATCGAAGCGAAACAGCGCATCGGACTGCTCGGACGAAATGGGGCAGGCAAGTCAACTCTCTTCCGATTACTGACTGGACAAACACACCCCGATCACGGCAACATCGCGGTTGCCGGCGATGCCCAAATTGCATTACTCCCTCAGGCCGTGCCGGACGAATTCGAAGGAAGCGTGCAAGCGATTGTGGCGAGCGGCATTCAAGAGTTGCCTGGCCAAAACCTGGATGACTGGGAAAAGGATCACCTCGTCGAAAAAATACTCTCCCGCATGGAGTTAGAACCTGGGGCCGAAGTTCACTCGATGTCAGCAGGGATGAAACGTCGCGTGCTACTTGCTAGGGCTCTAGTTCAGTCGCCTGACCTTCTCTTGCTCGACGAGCCAACCAACCATTTGGACATCGAGGCAATAACCTGGCTGGAAGATTTCTTAGCGCGTTACGATCAAGGATTTATCTTCATTACGCACGATCGCAAATTCTTGCGGAAACTCGCTGACCGTATTCTGGAGATCGATCGCGGGCGACTCTTTGACTGGAGTTGCAACTACGATACATTCCTGAAACGCAAGGAAGAACAGATCGCTGCGCAGGAGAAGCAAGACAAGCTATTCGACAAGAAACTGGCCGAGGAGGAAGTCTGGATACGCCAAGGCATCAAGGCTCGCCGCACTCGAAACGAAGGACGCGTGCGAGCCCTCAAAGAATTGCGACGCATCCGAAGCGAAAGGCCCAACAAAACGGGCACCAGTAACTTGCAAATTCAAGAGGGCGCTCGGAGCGGAAATCTTGTGCTGCGAGCTGAACAATTGCACTTCCATTTTGAATCTGAAACCGAACGTGGTGGCCCTGAGATTTTAGGCGGATTCGGATGCACCATTATGCGCGGAGATAAGATTGGAATCATTGGTCCGAATGGAGTTGGGAAAACAACTCTTCTGCGCGTACTGCTTGGCAAGCTGGAACCCAAGCGGGGAAAAATAAAACTGGGTGCCAACCTTGAACTCGCCTACTTTGATCAGCTCCGCGGCCAGCTTGATCCTGAGAAAACCATCGAGGAAGAGGTGGCGGATGGTTATCAGACAATTCAAATCAATGGAAACTCGAAACATGTACTAGGCTACTTGCAGGATTTTCTTTTTTCGCCTGAAAGAGCCCGAACCAAGATTCGATTCCTGAGTGGCGGCGAAACAAATCGTATTCTGCTGGCCAAACTTTTTGCAAAGCCCGCCAATGTCATCGTACTCGATGAACCCACTAATGATCTTGATGCTGAGACTCTTGAATTGCTCGAAGCCCGCTTAGTCGATTTCCAGGGAACGGTACTGACAGTTAGCCACGATCGAGAGTTTCTGAATAATATTGCAACCAGCTGCTTTGTTTTCGAACCCCAGCAGGACGGTTCGGCCCAAGTGCGCGAGTACGTTGGCGGATACGACGATTGGCTTCGGCAACGACCTCAATCCTCGCCGACCAGATCCACGAACCAAGGAGAGAAGAACGCGCAGGCGAAACAAAAACTCAACAACGATTCGATTCAAGGCATGGACAAGAAGCCGCGTAAGTTGACTTTTAAGGAAACCAAGGAACTCGACGAATTGCCCGGAAAGATCGAGTCCCACGAGGTCTCAATTGCTCAAGTCCACCAAGAAATGGCCGACCCAGAGTTTTACAAACAGGATGCAAGCTCGATCGCAACGAAACAGGAAGCCTTGAAGCAGCTAGAAGCTGAACTCGCCGAGTTCTACACACGTTGGGAAGAGTTGGAGTCATTGCAATAACCCGAGCAGGGAAAACGGTTAGAATGACTTCTCGCTATTACGCATTCGCTTTCCCAAGTTAGTTTCTCAAAGTTTCCATCATGGCAGATACTCAGCCCGCTATCGTCAACTATGCCCCCGAGCCAGACTCTGTCGAGTTGCGTGAGATTCCTATCCCAGAAATCGGCGATGATGATGTACTGATGGATGTTGCCGCCGTCGGCGTCTGCGGGAGCGACTTACACCAGTGGACAGCCGAACATAGCTGGCCAGTCAACTACCCTGTTACTCTCGGTCATGAATTTGCTGGCACGATTGCTCAAGTTGGCAAGGCTGTGGCACAATTCCAGGAGGGCGACCGCGTATGCAGCGAGACGGCAGCCGTGATTGACAATTACAATCCAATGAGCCGGATCGGTCGCTACAATCTCGATCCAACTCGTAAAGGTTTCGGTTACGGAGTCGACGGGGCAATGACTCAAAAGGTCAAAGTGCCCGCCCGTTGTCTACATCGTGTGCCAGACGGACTGCCACTTGAGAATGCCGCGCTGACCGAACCCTGCTGCGTCGCGTTTAGCGCAGTAGCCACGAACGTCTCCATACTACCCGGCGATCGTATTTTGGTGCTTGGGCCGGGCCCTATCGGAATCTTGTGCGGGGCAATTGCAAAACTACGAGGGGCCGAAGTGGCAGTAGTCGGTCTGCAGCGCGATCAAGAACGTCTCGCCTTAGCAGGCGAATATGGATGCGAAGCCTTGAGCCCAGAACAAGCCGAAGAGTGGTGCCTGCAGCGCGACGGATTAGGAGCGGATGGCATTGTTGATGCTGCTGGTGTGTCTGCCACATTAAAATCCGCCATTGAGTTGGTGCGACCCGCTGGTTGGATCAGCAAAGTTGGCTGGGGCCGCGATCCTGTCGGTTTTTCGCTCGACCCGATGGTACAAAAAAACGTGACCCTACAAGGCAGCTTTTCGCACACCTGGGCCACTTGGGAACGCGTGCTTTCCTTGCTTGCCAGCGGAGCATTGCCCGCCGAGAAAATCGTCGGCGGCACATGGAATCTGGAACAATGGCATGAAGCCTTTGAGACCATGCATTCCGGCAGCATTGCCAAAAGCCGACTCCTCATCAACCCAAACGCTTCCTAACCCCTCTGCTCCCTAACTCCTATCCCCTAAATCCTGATCCCTCATCCCTGAAACCTATCCCCTGAAACCTATCCCCTACCTTCCATGTCCAAACCTACTACTGTCGAAGAATATCTTGCGAGCTTACCTGAAGATCGTCGTATCGCCGTCGAAGCGGTTCGCAATGTCATCCTGAAGAATCTTCCCAAGGGCTACGAAGAGGGAATTCAATATGGCATGATCGGATACTTTGTTCCGCACTCCATTTTTCCCGATGGATACCATTGCGACGTAACGCAACCACTTCCCTTCGCCCACATCGGCTCGCAGAAAAACCACATTGGCATCTATCTGTTCTGCATTTACATGAACACTGAGCTGGAAGACTGGTTTCGCGCCGAATGGGCCAAGACTGGCTTGCGACTCGACATGGGCAAGTCCTGCATTCGCTTCAAGAAACTAGAGAACCTGCCGATCGACTTGATTGGCAAAGTCATCAAGAAAGTTCCCGTCAAGAAGTTTATCGCCCACTATCAAGGTAACTTGCAGTCCCCCAGCAGCAAACGCAGCAAGGCCAAGTCAAAGCCATCGAGCACCCGCAAAGCTACAACAAAGAAAGCTCCCCAAAAGAAAGCTGCGAAAAAGCCAACCAAGTCTGCTGCGGCCAGAAAGCCTTCGTTGATTTCGTGTTTGCGAATGATGCTGAATATCAATTCGCAATGGCCTCCAACGACCATGCAAACCAGATAAACAGGCAGGAAGTAAAGTGCACCATGAAACAGGCAGCTAAACCAGCTTCCAATTCCCAGGAATGCCCCAGGATTAGCAATCGTGTTGCTGCCGTCGATCGTTCCAACCAATCGGAGCACATCAAATCGCCAGCTTCCACTCCAGAGGGCCGAAAGCAATCCTTCAGCTTCAGGAATGCCAACTTTACCCTCGGCCACCAATTTTTGAGCTTGGTAGCCAGTGTTGTACATCGCCATCAAAATACAGGGAATCAAGGCGACGATCACCATGCTCATCATACGCTTGGTATCGATGGCATCACGAACGTGCGTGCTCCCTTTTGTGACTTCGCCCGGCGTATACAGAAACGTATCGTTCGCTTCGTATAGCGGGTAGAGCTTTTCAAACCGGCCACCCGGTTTGAACATCGGCTCAATCTTATCCAGTAAGTTTCTCAACATGTTCGTCTATCCCTCTTTCTCAATAAGGGTCAGGTTCTCACGCAAGATTGAACCGTAGTTGTTTTTTCCAGGACAAACAAAAGTGCATAGTCCGAGGTCCTCTTCAGCCAACTCCAAGGCCCCAAGGTCTTGAGCAGAGTCCGTGTCGCCGCTAAGCAAAGCACGCAACAGCTGAGTTGGCAGAATGTCCATCGGCATCACGCGTTCGTAAGTCCCAACTGGAACCATCGCTCGATGCGAG
>JBCCEO010000169.1:0-12014 GCA_039030255.1 Planctomycetota bacterium
CAGTCGTTCTGTACCGGGCCACATAAGTCGACTCCAAGTGCTATGCGTTTCTTCTTCGACTTCACCCATTCGCAGCAGACCGAAAATGTCCCACAAAAATCCTCGCGCAGCACGTAGGGTTTCCGCTTGTAGGCTTCTTGAAACGCCTGTTCAAAAAAGGGGATTTCGTGGTCGGCCGCTTGAACCGAAAGTTGATAACACTGCTGTTTGTCGGCCAATTCCGCTTGAGTCGGCTTGGACTTGGATTTTGATTTCTTCTTGGCCATCGTAAGTCAGGTGAGAGCGGCGCGGTATCGGGGCTTGCCTTTTCCAATTCTGGCTGCCCTCATGCAACAACTTACTCGCTCACAGACAACTTGCTAGGGCGGTAGAAGGCATATGCTGCCGTTCTATGGACTTTGCTGCGTTTTGGCCCGGTTCGTTTCATTCCCAACCACCTATCGCAAACCGTGATTTCAGATCAATAAGCTTGCCGTCCGCGCCGCGGATCAGTAGCTTCTTCAACTTTGGATCTCGGAAATCGGCTTTCGCCGCTCTTATATCATCATGTGGCAAGGAAATACCCAGGCGAGGCAACATTTTGCGGTCTGCTGTAATCTGAACTTTGGGCTTATCACCCTTCCTCGCACGAACAAACTCCACTTCGATCCCCTCTTCGTGATCGATCAAATTCGCTCCGGGGCAATACCAAGTCGGTTCGTACAACGGAGTGACCCAGAGAAAGATTCCCCCATCAAAGTTTTTTGCAAAACCCTCGATCCGGACCTCCTCTGCAGTATAACGGCTCCTTCTCTTGGTGATACCTTCTGCTGGAAGGCGCTTAAGGGTCATCACGAAATTGTTCTGCAGTGGTCTCCCCTTTCTGTCCTTCTCAATACTCTTAAGCTCTTTTGGACGAATTGTGTTGTTGATGCACATTCGCAAAATGTCGCCTTGGATGTCATAGATGCCAATGCCTTGTTCCTCCCCGAAAACGTAATCAATACTCATGTAGGGAGTCGAACCCTCTAGTACGAATATCGTTTTCATTCGTTTCTCGCCAGTGACCTGAGTAAGCGTGTTTTTCTCAAACTCGAGCCGCATTTCCGAACCTAATGCCGAAGACATAGAATCCCCCGCGCCCTCCATATCAATAACTTGCCACGAGCCTTGTAGCGATTCCTGATCGCTCGCTTGAATCTGTTGTAGGAGTTTGGTTTCGAAAGGAAAGATCTCGAATCGCGGTTCTTTTCCTACAGCGTCCTGTTGCTTGAGAGCCGAAATGTGCTCTTCAGCTATTTCGATTTGCTCCCGTACCGATTCCAAAGAGGGATGCCCGTCACCAAATGTATCTGCTAGTTCAAGTTCACGTAGTCGCAGCCTGAATAGATGACTAGCTTCCATTTCTGAAGCTGCACTATCAACTTGCCGTTGAATCACATCCTTAGCATCAACATAGACGGCTCTGCCAATGATGAGATCCTCTAAAACTGTAATCCTCTCGAGCAAATCTAGCACGAACGGATGTCGTTCTCCTAGCGATTCGAGCAAGCCTTCTTCGCGGCTTTTCAGTAACTGGAGTTCGTCTCGCGCCTTCCTGCGGATTTTGAGCTCGTCCGTCTGAACAACATCAGTTTTCTTTTCGTCGAGCTTGTGTCCGGAACCTTGCTTGCCCGAAGAAGAATCTGCTGCCTGCTGGCGGATCTCGCTTATCGTCTTCTTCAACTCCGCAATTCTCGCCTGGACGTCTGTAAACTCGGAGTCGTCGGCTCGGTCGTAGCGTAGCAGTGTATTCTCGCGAAAACGCAACTCCATGAGTTCGCGTAGTTCGTTCGCTGCAGCTGCCAGATACTCTTCGTCCTCGGGGATCTCAGGAATTAGCTTTTGAAGCATTGCAAGCCGTTTCCGCATTTCGACCAAGTGAGGATGTTTCTCATCATACTTGGCCAGCAATTTAACTTCCTGCTCCTGCAAATTAAAGAATTCAATTCGAGCAGACTTGGTTGTCGCATTCCACAGTGGAAGCCTACCAGTTCCGACCTTCTTTGGATTGCCCTTCGCAAAGAGCCTTGGTGGCGTCTCTAAACTCGCATCACCACAGCACTTCAAGAATTCGGCGATTTCTGAATCCTGCTCCGATATTCCTCTCATAAATCGCTCTGCGAACTTTCGAACAAGAGAGCTATCCCGGATCAAGTCCACTGGGTCGGGCACTTTCTTTTGATCCGGCAGATTCAGTTGGCGGACAGGCATGCCGGCATCGGTCAAGTCAATAAGGAAAACATTGCCTTTGCTTAGGTCCCATTTCTTGCCTAGGATCTGCATGTTAGATGAATCTATTTGATTCGACATTTCTAATTCCAAGACTAGCTGGAATCCCCGACCGTCGATCAAAACGCTATCCGTCGCCCGGGATTTCTTGCCATCGAACTCGAGAGAGCAGACTCGGCACCCTGTACAACCGATGAAGAGCTCGACGCAACATGTCGAAAGATGATGGCGTAGGTCAATTCGCGTTTCGCATCCGGTCGTTCGTGAACGCCGAACAAAAGCCCAGGTTTGTTGCTACCGATGTAAGTGCTGCCAGAAAGCAAGGACCACCCGTTTCCATCTGCGCCGACTCCTCCGCCAACGTTCAGGAACGATGGTTCGGGTTTGGAATCAAACAAAGCAGATAAGGCGAAATAGCAAAGCACTACGAAACCAATGGCTAATGCGCCGACCTTAGCTTTGGACGGAAGCCTGGATCCGACCGCAGGATTGCCGCATGTCGTTTTCGCTGCCTCGTCTGCAACCCCATGGGGCAGTAACCGAATCTTCTCTGGCAATTCCGCCCCAGGTTGTTGAACATAGTTCAAGCCAGCTTCGAGCATGGATTGCACCTCTGCGGCGGACTCAAATCTCTCTGCCTTTACACGCTGCATAAGTTTCTCCACGATGCTCGCTAGCCATTCTGGCGTTTCAGGACTCTGCTCGCGTAGCCGAGTTGGTGATTCTTCGATGATCTTCCGCATGACGCCATAGGATGATTCTGCTCTAAATGGCGCTTGCCCAGTGCACATGGAGTAAAGCACGCTTCCGAGGCTGAACAGATCCGTTTGCTGGTCCAGCTTTTCACCTCGGGCTTGCTCCGGCGACATGTAACGCGGAGTTCCAGCAATCGTTCCTTGCTGCGTCACCGTGTTATCGTCCACGGCCCGTGCAAGCCCAAAGTCTGTGAGCGTGACGCGTTCGACGCCGTCATCTAGCAGTACGTTTTCCGGCTTGATGTCGCGATGCACCAAACCTTGCCCATGAGCGGCAGTTAAGCCCGCAGCAATCTGCGAGCCTATACGCAGGACTTCGATTAGCGGGAGTGGACCTTCTCGATCAACGCGCTTTTGCAATGATTCGCCACGAACGTAGGTCATCACAAAAAACGGCAAAGGATTGTCACTGTAAACGCTGTGGATCGGAATCACATTAGGATGGTGTACTGCAGCGGCAGCCTTGGCCTCACGAGCAAAACGTTGTCGAGCAACTTCATTGTTCGCCAGACGCGGAGCCATGACTTTGATGGCTACGACGCGATCCAATGAAGAGTCGACGCCTTTGAGCACCACCCCCATGCCACCAATGCCCACAACGCCAGTAATCTCATAGCTTCCTAGTCGACCCAAATACTCGGGATTCTCGCTTGGCGTCAAAGACGCCAGAACGTCTTGAATCGCAATAGGTTGCGTCAAAGAATCGCCAAAGACTGTCGCCGCCGAAAACTCCGCGTTGCCCGCTTCGTCAAATTCCCTTGGTTTAATTGTGGCGACCAGATGGTCCCATGTCGCTTTGTCGGCTGCGTGTCTTTCCAGCACGTCTTGGCAGCTCGGGCAATTGTCCAGATGTTCGATGAGTTCCGAGTCTTCGATGCGGTAGTCGTCTGAGTTCAGAAATTGCACGAGACGCTCGGCGTCACAATTCTTCTGAGTCTTCATGATTCGTGCTCCTCCGCTTCGGTAACTTGCTGCTTTAGGCGATGGATGACGCGACTTCGAGCTGCGTACACGGTGCCCACAGACTTGCCGATGACCAAGGCGGCTTGCTCGCAGGAAACTCCTTCAAAAGCGGTCAGCTCGAATGCACGCCAAGTGTCGGGACTCACATCGGAACGGACGATCGCCGCGGCCCGCAGATAGGATTCACGCATGGTTTCGAGTTCAAGCTCTCGGACGTCTTTTTCACCCCACTGCACCTGATAATCGATTTGCTCCCAAACGCCTGCTCCGCCTTCGGCCAGGTCTTTTGGCGATCTTGTCAAAGCGGTCAGGATCGCGTTTTTGGCGATTCTTCGAAGCCAGTGGCGGAACCGAGATGCGGAGTCACGCTTTTCCCAGCGTCCGATGGCCGCTGCGATCTTGAGCAGAACTGATTGGCTCAGGTCTTGTGCGTCCGCGTCCTGCAACCCACGAGCCCTGGCCATGCGGTAGATGACAGGACGGTACAGCAAGACGAATTCCTGCCAAGCTTCGCGGTTACTGTGGGACTGGACTCCAACCAGCAACGCAGATCTTGTATCGGGAAATTCGGTCATTCTTCAGTCTCCTCTACCCGACTAAACTCGCCCGCGGCGAGATCCTGACACGAGCAATCCGTTTTTCGCTAGAATTCTCGCTTTTTGCTTCTTGGCTCGGACAGCGATCGGCTTGGACAGGGTTTGAACCAAGCCTTGAACCTAGCCAATCCCGATTAGAAAACACACAGAATTCAGGCTCCGAAGCGCGCTTTTCTAGAATTGGCCCAACGGATTGTGCTTGAGTTGTTTCCTTGAGATCTCTTAAGGCTGCCGACACAGACCTTCCCGTTTACCTAAAATGTCCGGTATAACGATTGCCCAGATCATTGTTGGTTTCAACGGAACATAGGAATAAGAAATGCGAACCCTTCGATTTATTGCTGGCCTTGCGTTTATGTGCTGCGTGCCGGCTCTTTTGCAGGCTGGTGATTGGCCGCGATTTCGCGGGCCACTTGGAAACGGCGTATCAGCCGATGATTCCATCCCCTCGACATGGTCGCCGTCGGCCAACATCGCTTGGAAGGCCGAGCTGCCTGGACCTGGTGCCTCAAGCCCCATCATCGTCGGCGGCAAAGCCTTTGTGACCTGCTATTCGGGTTACGGATTAACACAAGAAAATCCTGGCGACATTGAGAACTTGGTTCGCCACCTGGTATGCATCGACTTAGCCAGTGGTAAGAAACTATGGCAACAAGACGTCCCAGTTTCTATGCCCGAAGACCCTTATTCGGGCATCGGCGTGACAGCCCACGGCTACGCTTCCCATACTCCCGTTTCCGACGGCAAGCACGTGTTCGCTTTTTTCGGCAAGAGTGGTGTACACGCGTACGATCTTGACGGCAAAAAGCTTTGGCAAGCGGAAGTTGGAAAGGAATCGGACCCAACCCGTTGGGGATCTTCCTCCAGCCCAATCGTCCACAACAACATTCTTATCGTGACTGCATCAGCCGAAAGCCAATCGATCATTGGTTTCGATGTCGCGTCCGGCAAGGAAGTTTGGCGTCAAGAAGCATCCGGTCTCGACGGCATGTGGGGAACGCCCTCCATCGTCGAATCGGGTGACCGGACCGAGTTGGTGATGTGTGTCGCCGGTGAAGTTTGGGGAATGGATCCTCAGACAGGCGATCTATTTTGGTACGCTGATGCGGCTGGACAACAGTCCTATACGAGCGTTCTTCAAAACGAAGGACGAGTATTCGCCGTGACCGGTCGTGGAGGAGGAAGTATCGCCCTGGAAGCAGGCGGAAGTGGCAACGTCAGCGAATCGAAAACCGTTTGGACAGGCAGAGATACTGCCAGCTTCGCTTCGCCCGTTCGTCACGAATCGAAGATGTATGTGATCGCTCGCAACATCGCGAAAGTCGTCGATACAGAGACGGGTAAGAAAGTAGAACAGTTTCGGTTGAACGGGGCATTGCAAACAGGCGGGCGATTTGGTTCTCTCGATTACCCTTCACCAGTGGTCATCGGTGATCGTATGTTCTACATGAACGGCAGTGGCCAGATGTACGTTTTTGCTCTGGGAGAAAAGACGGAGCAAATCGCCTTGAATCGCTTCACCGAAGACAAAGAAATCTTCTGGGGTTCGCCGGCAATTAGCGACAACAAACTGGTTGTACGCAGCCAAAAACACCTCTACTGCGTTGCCGACAAAGGACAGACGGTTGAACAAGATGCCTCACTGTTTGCCAGTGCTGCTCCTAGCGACGATGCTCGATCTGCAAGCGGACGGGGTGGCCCAGGAGGCTCAAGCGGGCGTGGCGGACCTGGAGGAAGTTCGGGGCGCGGTGGAGGAAGTCGCTTCGATCCGATGTCGATGTTCAACAACTGGGACAAGGACAAAGATGGTCAACTCACCAAGAAGGAGCTAGAAGGCAACAGCATGGCTGACCGGCTCATGACCTTAGACAAGGGCGGTGACGAACAGGTGTCGAAGGATGAATTCAGCTCAGGAATCGGCAGCCTGTTCTCGCGGAGCGGAGGCAGTGGCCGTGGAGGCCCTGGTGGTTACTCTCGCCAAGACAATCGGCCGAAGCGACCGAAGCGGCCAAGCGGCGTTGAGTAGTCGCCAAATAACTTACGCTTCGAATCTTGACACACTCCTTTGCCACCGGTTGGCAAAGGAGTGTTTTCTTTTTTTACTCAGTGGCAATGATCGGAAAACTCTGCTGGGCCACTGTTTTCAACCGCACGAGCGGACAGGCATTGCCGGCTCCCCTTACTTCGAAAAATTGCCCGGTGGTGGCGGAGCAATTAGGACTGCCACATAGGGTAGCCGCATTTCGGTTTTGATCACCTCGCGCTTTCCGCCTTTCAGAATTCGCACTGCCTGCACTGGCACCAAGGCTCGAGTGCCAGGCTTATCCGCCAGCTTGATGTTTGCCTCGCAGCTACCACCTGGCGACCAGCCATTAAGATGGACCCACAAGCGACCGTTTTCGCGTTCAGGAATATCTCCGCCAACAGGACAGTAGCTGTTCTTAGCATCAAGACGACCATCCCAAACGTCGTTGTCTACGATATCGTCCGCAAGCAGGCCATCGCAAACAGGCACCCAGTCTGTGACCGCGAAATACTCTTGAACGTTCTTTTGTTTGAGCTTCTTCGCAAGCCAGGACTCAACGACTAGGCCGTCATATTTAGGTTCTTGAGAGGTGCCGGGGAATATGACTTTGACGAAAACTTGATTGAATTGCTGCCGCTTGGGCAACTCTGGTGCCGTCGACTGCGCATGCAAATCAGCAATGATGATTGCGACGACACTAACGACTAACAGGCAAGTGAAACTTGGGTTTCTCATTATGGTTTGTCCATCGGCAAATTAGCCAGTCTGACAACGCTCGTCGCGCAAGGGCAATGCAGGCTGACAATCTTATTATTTGCGAAAAGATGGAGCTTATGTCCGCAAAACCGCAAAATACCTTGCCAGTTTTGCAATTAGCGGCAAAGAACGACCGTCAACCGAATATGAAATGCTTCGATTTACCCTGGCCCCAATAACTTTGCTAGGCGAGCACCTGCACCGTCCTGCCACGGTGTCAGAGCCAATTGCGTTTCAGATCATCCGAAGCTAGCCAGTCAATCGCGAAGTATATCATTCCACTGTCAAACGCAAATTCAGTTGTATTCGTGGCTTCGGCCTCGCCGCTACTGGCTCCGTTGTTCAGATGCAAGATAACGAACAAAGCATCAATGGCCGAAATAGAACCATCGCCGTTCGTGTCGACGAACCCCTTGGGATCTCCGCATGTATTTAATTGATCAATGACAATCAGGGCCGCTCCACAAGCAGCGCGTTTCTAAGTTTTCAATCCTGGGATGCCTAAAGACGCTCTTCTTCATAATTCCTGAAGCCAACCTCGCGTTGAATTCTCAGTAGCAATCATTAGTTTTATGTTAGAACAAAGTAGCGCGCGAGTCACTAGTCACAAGGCGAAAAGGAAGCTTAAATAGCCTGGTGCGGCCGTCCAAGCCAAAGGATGATCGGAATCGCGCGGCGTTTACAGGGGTTACGAGGAGCCTTGAAGGTTAACAAGGCTCACCCTACTGCCGACGTTATTCCTCTTCGTCGGTGCCGAGTGGCTTCCAGTCAAAGCCAAGGCCGTTGCTGTCGAGGAGTTCAGTCGGCACAGTGCCATATCGCACCCGGAACATGGGAGCATATTGCTTCATGTAAGCCGCGTTGCCGATTGGGCAATACTGCCGGCCGTTGCCCTCAATTGCTGCAACTGAAGGAAAGCGACTTGCGAGCGCAGCTGAGTGCAGGAAGGAACCGCCGACACAGGTTAGATCCTGCACACAGGTAAACATTTTGTACTCGGAACCTGCAGCTCCCATGATCAATGACTCCGATTGTCCTTTGCAGGCTTTCAGGGCCAAGCCCGTGTAACCGCGCTGCCTAGCAAGTTTCAAACTTTGCGGACCCGTCAAGGACTCGTCGATTACGACAGGACGAATTCTGGCGATGCGGTGTACGGTCATTTCCGTACGTTGCGTCAGGTCCCGAGGCGTCGGCTGCTCGATATACTGCAATCGATCGAAGGAGGGCTTGCTCAAACGTTCGATTCGCTCCAGCAAATCCAATACATAATCTTCGTTCGGGCACTGCTCATTGAAATCGAAAGACAGTTTCCAATTGCGATCTGATGCAACGGCCTCACATATTCGAGTGACCTCAACGATTCGGCCGACGTCCCAATCAATATTGTTGCCAGCCAACTTGATCTTCAGGTGGCTTATCCCATCCCTGTGCAGCCACTCTTCGAGAGTCTCCGGGTAGTCATCATTCAAACGCTCGCGAAGTTCCCCCTCGCTCAATGGATCAAGTGCGCCAACCAAGTGGTAGAGCGGCATGGTGGATTTAGGCTCAGGGGCCAAATAATCTGATGGATACTTGCCGATAAAGTCCTCGCCTAGATACGCGCTCAAATCCTCATTCAAAAAGTCTGAGGTCAAGCAATGGAAACTGTTGGCGCTACAACAGCGACCAAATGCATCGTGAACTGCGGCATCGAGAGGACTCGTTGCGACCATGGCGGCCAACTCGGGAATCGGCTCCGCGATCTTGTACTCGATCTGCATCTCATGGGTGACGGCGTCGCGAATTTCCTGGATACGGCGATTGATTTGAAAAGGATCTCCGCTGAGTTCCGCTTCTTGCGCCTTAGCGACTGCGCGGTTGGCGATCTCAAGCATCAGCTTCAGCGTGATTTTTCCTGGGATTTTGCTAGGCCAGGCCCAAGCATTTCCCATGGTCATCTCCCCAATGCCCTTTACCTTTTTCTTGGATCCTTGGCGAGTCACCATGACTTCTGTGCGCAGGACACAAACATCCTCGACGACCCGGCCGCCAAATTTCATCGGCTGACGATACACAAAATTTCTTGTAGAGTTGGTCGCTTCGCGAATGGTGATGTCAGCAGGATTCGCCATCGAAGGGAGCTTTCTGTTCCAGTTTCTTCAAAACCCGTAACCTATCAAAAACGGCTGCCTTTTGTTAGGAGTGAACCCGCTAAAAGCGGGGCATCGCCTGAAATTCATGGTTGCGTGGCGGTCGCTAAGGCAATGGCTGGTTGCGGCCCGGCTCATTAATCGGACAACCCAAACGGACTTTATGAGACGAAGCGCAGCGCACTCAAAAGGCGAATTGCGAGACAGAAAAGGCTGGGGCGGAGCAATTTTCGAAAGGGACCGCCAAGCTGCAAAGGGCAGGGAAGAATAGCGTCGTTCAGGCGGACGATTTGTGACGACTCGGCAACAGGTGGCGGGCAAGATGCCACCGCGGCAGGAAGGCTATGAGAGCCTAAACGAGTCCTTTGCGAACGGCCCAAACCGCCGCTTGAGTTCGGTCAGAAACGCCAATTTTCCGCAGAATATGCTGCACGTGTTCTTTGACCGTTTCGTAACTAATGCCAAGGGCCAACGCGATCTCCTTATTCGTCAAGCCATTGGCAAGCTGCCGAAGAACTTCGGATTCACGTTGCGTTAAGGGAACTTCGACATCCGATACAACGCGAGGAGTCGCGAGCGCACCTGTGACTCGACGAAGTTCCTCTCTAGTCCAAGCAGAATCACCGCGAATTGCAGACTCAAGCGACTGAATCAATCGATCTCGGCTGTCATGCTTTAGAACGTAGCCCGAGGCACCAAGCGCTACCGCGCGTGCCACATACGTCGGATTGTCATAAGTCGAAAAAAGAACGACCGGCAAATGTGGATAGTCGAGTTTCAGCCGGCCTAGGACGTGCAATCCATCGCCTCCAGGCATACGAACATCCAGAAGCACCAAGTCGGGTTTGTGATCCCGCACCAGATTGAAGACTTCCTCGCCTGCAGTTGCTTCCGCAATCACCTCGAAGCCGGATCCTTCCAAGACGTTTTTTAAACCCAAACGGACAACCTGGTGGTCGTCCGCCACGAGAAGTTTTGTCATAGCAACTCCAGTTTTCTCACCTTGTTACACCCCGAAGCACCCCCCGCTTTAAGTAGCTAGGCCACCAAGATTCGTGACGAACATCCGCCTCCCCGACATAGAGTCTAGGTGCGAAACTGCCGCATCACCTCGTTTTTATTACGGCGTTGTAAGAAAAGAGGCTCTTGAACTTCTGTCAGGTGGTTTCGCCACTACCAGAAAGGGTGCCTCCAAATGATAGTTTCTGGTCTAGGGCTCGTAAACCTCGTTGCGTGAAAGAAATCCATCTTGGTCAGCATCCGCCACCGAGAATTGGTCAGCATCCCCAAAGTATTCTTCCTTAGCCAAATAACCGTCGCTATTGGCGTCCATAGCACTGAACCAGTCCTGCTCCTCCACCGCCGCTGAGGCTTGATTTGTCATGCCGAGGATTTGGTTTAGTTCCAGTCGATTATCTCCTCGATCCAATTCCATTCGGACAACCAATGGCATTTCATCCGGAGTCAGTTCTCCGTTTTGGTTACGGTCAAGCGAAATCAAACGCGTGCTCGCCTGCGACAATTCGACTTCCGTCAGCCGTTGATCTCCATTTTCATCCAGGATATGAAACCATGGACGCTCACTAAGCATCCAGCGAACTATAAGTCGCGCACCCTGTCGGGAACTTAGCCAATTCCAAACTCTTTGAAACTCATCTTCATCAAGCTTCTTATCATCGTTTGGATCGATGAGCCCGAATGCACCGTCCTGTAATTGCAACTGGCTGGTGAAAATAGTTTGCAACTGCGTGTCCTTCAGCGCCGCTTCTAAACGAGTGCGCAGAAGTTCACGCGAATTCTTCGTGTATGCATCTTGCACTTCCAAATTGCATGTAAAATGCGCTGCACCAATTTTTCCTCCGCTAACAGTGGTAGACCAGCTCCCTGCCTCGGAATGCACTGATTGGCAATGCAGCTTGAATTCCATGTCCGATTGCGACGACAAACCCGGGAAGCTAAGGTACAGAACATTGTCTGCCGGCAGATCAATCGCTTGCTCAAGCTCTTCCCTATCTAACACCTCGTCCTCATTGCTGTCGAGCATCGCCCAACGCTCATCGCTCCAGCTTGACCAGCTGTCGCGGGGAATATCAATCGAAAAGGTGTAACGTTCCATCAGACGCCTAGAAAAAGACCGTCTAGCAGACTTGCGTTCCGAAACATCCTCCGAATCAGTGTTTACCGGAAGCAACAACGTGGTTGTGTCGAGCATGCTACGCATGGAACTCATCCCGTCACCGGCAGTTTGCATCGTTCGATTTTCGTTTAGTTCGAGCAGCGAAACGATAGCGTCTCCGTTATAGTCATATCTCTCTAAGGACGACTCGAGTTTGGAGCGCTCCTCCGCATCGAGAGAGTAGTTGTCATCTCGATCTAAGGAGCCCCATGGGGACGAAGCGGTGTCGGCGTTTGGCGCCACACCAATGTCAGAAATCTGTAAAGGGTTGTTGCGAGAGAGTCCACGCGAAAGAAAAGGCTTCAATTCATCCAAGGAAACCGCTTTATCAGCCTCAGTATCGTACATGCTAATAATTTGATC
>JBCCEO010000170.1:0-12010 GCA_039030255.1 Planctomycetota bacterium
CAACAATCTTGGTGCAACGAATAACAGGCAGAATCCTGTCCAGAAAAATGCTGCGACAAGCAAAATGATCAGCGGAGTCGCCGCCGCTTGCACTGCTTTCACATTCAAAGTTGCAATGGCAGCCACAATCAAGAACTCCATCGCCGCCGCGTTAATACGTTGAATGCTGGCGTTATCGATCAAGTCTTCCCAACGCATGAATCGCAACAAGCGTCGCACGATCCATCCGCCGAAAAGCGTGTAAATAAACAATGGGAAATCGCCAATCGTTCCTGCTAGTGATGTCTTGGCACCAAGAATGCGTTCCGTCTTTAAGTTCGTTTCTGTGTCCGGTTCTGAGTTTGATGAGTTTGCAAGATCTGCGACGGGTGTTGGACTTGTCGCACCCTGCTCGTTTGGCTGCTCGCCAGCTATGGGCTGCTCGTTGTCACTTGGCTGTTGCGTTTCATTTGGCTGTTCATCCGCCGATGAAGTAACTTGATCTGCCCTTTGGGCCAACAATGAGACGCCTTGTTTCATTCCCCAGCCAGCACCAAAGGCCAAGCCGACTAGTAGCAGTTGAAAGACGAGTGGATCCAATACCTCTCCGCGAACTTTTGCAATCGCTGCCGGAGTCTGCTTTTCGCGATCTTCTAATCCTGACACCAATTCTACTTGGCCTGCAGAGCGATCGATCCAGCCGAAGCGAATTGCCAAGTTCACGTAGGCCACGCCACTGAGCACACTCATGACCAAGCCGACAGTTGCCATGAAGAGTCCCAGGTCCAATCCGCCTTCGAGCTGAATTGCTTCGTTGGCAAAGACGGTGCCCATGGCTCCCGCTGTACCATGTCCGCCCGCAAAGCCTGTCTCAATCAGCATGCCAAAGGAGTTGGGAACGTCAAAGAATGGCTGGATCAAAAGCCAAGTACATAGCAGGCCAACGGCTGTCTGTCCTAGAACAATAATCCACACCATGATTCCTTCGCGACCAGCCCGCTGGAGTGCTTCACGCGCTGTCCGCTTGCTCTTACGTTCCAAGAACATGCACGCAAAAACAACTGCGATGAGGATTCCAGGCCAGCGCTTCAATTCGGCAACGAAGTCCGCCTCCGATAGCTGATATCCTTGCACGATCCCAAAGCCACAAAAGCCGCCGACAATGGCCGCAGGCACGAAACACCAATGCAGTGGCTTTAGGTAGACACGCAAGACAAAACCGATTGCGAGCATGGCTACGGCGAAAAGGACAGCTTGAATCATGAGCGAGGCGTAGAAGGGATCGAATAGTGTTAGGCGACGAGGAATCCTCAGTGTACTCGTCCCGCGGCTCCTTCAAATCCCTGCCATCGGCCAAAGCTTGGTCACGAATTTGTTCTAGCGCGGTCAGCAAAAGGAATGTTCAGCCCAAGCTGTCCGTCACTCGCCCTGTCCGGCAGCAGACCGAAAGGGCAATCCAATAGGCGAGACGCTTACTGCGTTGCCTCCGCAACGCATTCGCCCAAGTTGGTTTTCAAAATGAGGCAGGCTGCGACGGTTGGGAGCCCGGGGCAATCCTGGTGAGTTTATTCACTGGAATTGCCGAAAGAATATTTGCCAATGGTCCCAGCTAAATTGGAAATTCGTACTGAGTTTTGATAAGCTTTCGTCGGATTTCCCTCGATTCTTCCTTAGAATCCCTGCCCACTGGAACTTATAATGGCGTGTGGAATCCAACTAGTTGCTGGGCCAAACCGGCTATTGCAGCCTTTGTAACAAGGACACAAAAAATGCGAACCCTAGTATTTATCAGCGCTTGCATTGTGTTTGGCTCTGTTTGCCACGGACAAGTCGTTCAGCAGCCCGTGTTCCGCAATTTCAGCTACAGCGGTTCGGCCTGGGTTCCAGATCAAGGTACCGCATCGCTTGGCGGCAACTTGAGCTCGCGAAGTGGCACTGTGACACGTGGTTTTGGACCGTACGCGCAGCGGTCGAGTGGTAGTAGTCTTGGAGGCCGATCTTTGACCGCTAGTGTTACGATCATCGATCTCACGGCCCTAGATGAAGCAATTCTCAATCAGCCCGTTGGTCCATCGCTTCCAGCGGCCAACGGTGGACCGCCTCCACAAGCTCCGCAATCTAAGGCGCTGATGAGCTTGGCGGGAGTTGGCACGAAAATAATCAACACGACCCAGCCCTATGACATCGACCAAGGCTTTCGCGCGGCGGATCCGAATGCTTACAACAGAGCATTGAAAGGCCACGCGTTGACGATTCGAAAAACGGCTGTTGAATCCTTGGCAGAATCCGATGTGCGATTTTATCTTTCCGAGGGCTTGAAGGCTGAAAAGGCCGGCAGAATTGTGTCCGCGCGGGTCTACTATCGAATGGCACTGGATGCGATGACTCCCGAAATGATGGAGCGTTATAAGAAGGTCATCTCGAAGCGCAAGATGGAAGAAGAAGCCGCAAAAACTCGGGCGCATGCCGGCAGCGTTCGTTTCTAAGTTAGCGCTCGGCCGAAGCGAAATCGCGCACAACCAAGGTGAATTGTGTTCATTTCGACCAAAAAACGAGGCTGAAAGGCGTTTCGAGCCTGCATTTCCGGCTTTCTGTCGGTTTGAGCTTGCTTTTTCGGGCGCACTGGGTTGAATGTTTTTGAGCGTCTGAGACGGAAAAAACGGCTTGATTGGCGGATCTTGCTAGTTTGAACAACATCCGACCCGTTGCGGACGACTCCCGCCCCGCTGCTCCCCCACCCAACTTGCCTTCCCTAATATGCATTTGCCATGAAACCAACTCTAACCTTGTTGGCTCGGATCGCCATCAACCCTCGCTTTTGTCTCGGCCTTGTGTTGGCAGCAACCCTTTGGATTTTTCCCCCAACTTGCCAAGCCCAAAACGCTTTCGAACTTGAGAAAGATGTTATCTATGCCAAACGGGGCGAGCAAGAACTAAAGCTGGATGTTTATTCACCGAAGGATGAATCCGAGGAATTGCGTCCCGCCATCCTTGTCGTTCATGGCGGAGCATGGCGTTACGGAAACCGCAAGCAGTTGGCGAGCTACGCAACTGCACTGTCCGAGCGTGGCTACGTTTGCTTTGCGATCAATTATCGACTTGCACCAAAGCATAAATTTCCTGCCCAGATCGAGGATTGCCGTGATGCGGTGAAGTTTATTCGAGAGCAGGCTTCAAAGTACACAGTGGACGCTAAACGCATTGGAGCAGTCGGCTACTCGGCAGGAGGTCATTTAGTTTCTCTTTTGGCGACAACTGGCGAAGCGACAGAAGAGGGCAATACGCGGGTTCAAGCTGTTGTTGCCGGTGGGGCGCCGACCGAGTTTCGTTTCATGCCCGATGGCGGCAAGGGCTTGGCCTATTGGCTTGGTGAATCTGGGAAAGACAACGACAACTACAAACTGGCTTCGGCAACAGCTTTTATCAGCAAGGATGATTGTCCTGTTTTCTTTTTCAACGGTGACAGTGACAAAGTCGTTCCTTTGATGTGGACGCAGCCATTGCTCGATGGATTAAAGAAGGCCGGTGTCACCGCTGAGATGTACAAGATCGAAGGAGCCGGCCACTTGCAGGCTGCAGGCGATGGTAAAGCCCTTCAAGCCGCTTGGGATTTCTTCGACAAACAGCTTCAATCAGAAAGTGAAGTTGTTGGCAAGATCTCAAGCACTTCTGCGCCATAGCTGACCGAGCTTGGAATTGTAAATTTGATTCCAGGTAATGTCCATCTGCGAATTATTGAAGGTAATCGCAGCGCATCGAACTTGGCTTTAGAGCCGTTCCATCGGAGCTATCGCCAAGGAATATTTTTTAGCGAATTGTTGCAGTGCGTCATTCGGACCACTTCCTTCCGCCGAGCAATTTGAGCTCTTGAGCAACAATCGGCTCCCATACCGTGTCTTTGGCCGCCAGCAGCACGCGTCCAGCCAGTGTCTCGCCACTGCTCTTTGTAGACTCATGGGCCATTGCTTCACGAGCGACAAGCCAAAGTCCCCGATCTGCCGGGAGGGATGATTCACCTAATCCATCTCGCAAACTATTTAACTCGTCAAGGCGAGACTTTGCGTCTGAGATACTCCCTCGATAAAATGCGAAGCATGTTGTCGCAATCGCAGCATCCAAACTTGTCGGGTTGTTTGCTGAGATCTCGCAAAGCCGCTGATCTAGCTTTGTTGAATTCATGATCTCGTCTTTCCGATCGGACGATGCGGCAGCTTTGAGGATCGCAAGGGTGGCACTGTGAATGGTCGGCTCGAAACGTGTTTCCTGCCTGGCAGAAAGCACCAAATCGAAAGGAGAGTTCGGCTCGCGAGGCAACAAAGTGGTTGACACGACTCCTGCTTTCGCAAATTCAAAGCGAGGTTTAGAGAATGCGCCTCGATCAAGTGCATCAAGAACAACCTGAGGCGTAATTTTACTTGCCGCATGTTGCTCCGCCTTCGCCAAAGGTACTCGCAGCTTGTGATGACCTAAATCCGATGCGCCAAAACTGTTGGTAAATGCGGTATCTAATTGCCCAGTTAGCAGCAGCGCTTCAACCGGGCGGTCGATACTAATTAGCCCTCTGTAGGCCTTTTGCACACCATAGGATTTTTGTGAGGCGCCGTTGAAGTCAAACTTGCTGTCCACGAGTCGTCGTGCCAGTTGCACAGCCTCAGGGTGGCGGTTTGACCTAGCGTACAACTCCATCAGTTGGGGAAGAACTGAGGCAAATAGGTTCTTCGTTCGCTTTTCAAGGCTTATCTCGCAAAGTTCGATGATAAATGGGTCGAAAGCTGCGTCCAATCCATGCATGACCGAAGCCAACTGTTCGGCGCACTTAGGTGGAATAGCAGACTGTTGATGGCCCTTAAGTAGTCGCTTAAGCAAGTCGCTCGTTCGCTTGGTGTCACCGGATTTTGCCTCCAGAAAACAAAGCAACGCTAAGCCACCAGTCCAGCTCGGATTTCTGTCGATCAATTCTTGTGTCTCAATAGCCAAATCGCGGGCAGCCTGTGGGTTCTGTTGCAACACCAAAGCGGCGTCGACCAGGGTGCCAACGGGATCCCCAGACAGTGCCCAATAGTTCTTCTTCTCGAATCGGTTCCAACCGTCACCCTCTTCGGCGAAGTTGTCTGGAATGACCATGCCTCGAATAAAGTAAGCGGGATCGGTCACCTTCGCCCAGGTCTTCGCCGGCAAGTCTTGCAGTAGGTCCTTCCGAATAGAACTACGCTGGTCCCATATTCTTTTTAGAAAATCGTTTCCTGCGTCTCTCGTTGACTCATTCAAGATCAGCCGATTCGTTATGAGCCGAATCTGTGACTCGTCCGATATCCTCTTCGTATGCGACTCAATTACAGAGACGAGTTCACTCAAGCGGTCAGAGCTTTCGAACAGATCGAGCATCTTCCTGTCAATTAGACTCAGGTCCATACTGCAAGCCTGACAATAGACCATGGAGGCTTGAGCTGCGTTACCACCGCGGGCAACCTTTTCAGCTAGAACGACAAGTTGCCTTGCACGTCGCTTTTCGAGTGCACTCGCCTCTAAACCATCCTCGCCATAGGCCCAGATTGCGGGAATGCCAGTCAGCAAGAGGCACAGTAGGAGGCTTTTTCTTGTTTCCATGATTGTTTCCGAAGTCTAGTGGCAATGCGGGGACAGGTTCTCACATAGTGAGACACAGAAGCGCAACGCGAACGTTGAAAAAACCGAGAGTATGATTCGGCAGCGGTTAAAGTGCAGAAGTCAAATGATTTCAAGTTGCTTTTGCATACTTCGGGGATGGTAGGAAATCTGAAGTTTCGGGCAGCGGGCCATTGCCATCGAGCTTGATTGGTTTGAGTCCCGCAGGCCAAAATTTGCGGAGTGAGCCTGGTCCTTTTTTGCAACGGAAATGGCGTAACTGTACCGACGAATCGAGGGTTAGTTCTCAATTTTTCGAATAGCGAGATTGGCCGCATCAACAACCGATCGGTAGTCGTCGGAGGTCATTGAGCGAAGTTTTGGTATCGCGGGAATGGCGGCAGGACCAAACTTGGCAAGTGCTTTTGCTGCCCGGCATCGGCATAGGGCCCGATCATCCGCGCAGGCATCGATGAGAACAGGAATCGTCGCTTCCGGGTACTTTTGAAAGTTTCCACAAAGATAAATTGCAATCTTTCGAGATTCATAGTCCTGCGATTTGCACACGCCAAGAATCAAGTCGAACGCAGGCAGCAACCTGGCTTGTGTGTCAAGGAAGAAATCGATCGCGACATGTCGCCCCTCACCACCAGCACGGATTCTCTCGAACGCTTCTTCAACTAGCATTCGAAGGTAAACATCTCTGGATTTTGATTCGCCAGGTTCTGCGTTTAGCAAAATTTCGCGTGCAAACATGACCTCCGCTCGCTTGGATTGGTTCGACGTGCCCTGAAAAGCTTGCTTGACCAAACGATCTGCGTACACATCGATGCGATCCCCGAGTACCTGGGCGACGTATTTTCCAGACTGGCCGTAAAATGGCCTTGCGACGTAAGTGTTGGAGAACGGTGCAACCGATGTTTCGAGAGCGAAGTTGAGGCTTTTCTTGTATTCTCGATTCAACTGAGCGACGCTCCAAGCAGCGGATGTTGCTAGGTCGCTTCGTTTGGCCTTGCCAGGTTCTCCTGTATACTTTCGCGATTGTGCATACAGAACACGCAAGACGCGATCACGATGTTCGAGCCCGATCTTTCCAAGGCTGCGGGCTGCTAAGGGACGCAATGAAAGCGGTCCAGGCTGACCAAAGCCCGAAATCGTTTGGATGTATGTCGGCTTGGAGTTGTCTTTGACCAGCGCAAGTAGAAAATCAATAGCAGTCTCGTTGTCAGGGTCAACGCCCAGCAGCTCGTCAGCAATGTTTAGAGATTCACGCTCGTTTTCTCCCTTCAAGCCCTCAAGATTCATTTCGAGTCTGGCTGCTTTCTGAGCATCCGTTTCAAGCAATTCAAGCTTTATCCTTGCGCGTTCTTTTTCCGGGATGTTCTCAACAGCAATTCGAACCTTTTCAAGGTCAAAACCTTTGCGTGCCGGATGCGCCTTGAAAGAATTGACAGCCTGTTCGTACACAAGATGCCCAAACCCTTCTTCGGTGTCCCCAAATAGTTGCAGCAAGACGGGGATGGAAACTTGCCCACTAGGATCACAGTCAACTAGATATTCTGCTGCAACGAGACGCATTTCAGCAGCTTCGCTGCCAATCGCAATGTCCTTCAAGGCGGCGATCGCTGAAGGCTCGCCAATGAACCTTTCGATTCCGTCAAAGGATGGGCTCTCAACTCGTCTGATCCGCCCGAGGATAAATTGCAGGACCAATTCACGATTCTGTCGACTGTCCAGCATGACTTCGATTGCTAGACGTGAATTGATCTCGACTTCTCGAAACTCATCCAGTGACTTGCTTCCGCTCTTGACAAAAAAACCACTTTGGAGGTCTACATCCGGATTGGCTTTTTCGAAAGCTTCACGTTCTGCCTGGATCGTTTCTTCGCTCGGACGATGTTGATCGCGATTCGCAATTCCCATGAGAGTAGGAAACAGTGGCGATAAGTCGAACTGCGGTGAACGTTCGAGCTCATAGAGAATTGCCTGAATGGTTTCTCGGCTCGATTCTTTCAAGACATCGCGCAGTGCTGGTAGCCCCTCGTCACCCATACTCGCCAGAAGCCGCACAGAACGTTCTAGGGAATCGAATCGGTAGCCTGCCAATTCTTCTTGCGAAGCAAACGCCTTGAGGGTCGGTATCGCAACACGCGCTTCTGCCCCGAATCCTTCTAGCTTTTCGAGTAGTTTTGTAGCTCGCTGGTCGGCGCGACCTAGCTCCGCAGGGTCTAAGGTTTGAAGTTCCGTATGGATCGCGGCAGCGCGCTTCTCAAGATCTGTCTTGGGAGCGTGCTTGTCCACCACCAAAGCGGCTTGGGAAACACATACAAGGGGCCCAGCCGACAGACTGCCAGCAAACAATCCCGATGTCGCGATTAAGAAGTAGATCGCAGTTCTTCTGGTCATGTCTTCATAATTCCCTGAAACAGTAGCCCTAGTTCCCAATTCTCGATGCGGCGTAGCAAACGCGAGAAACGGTGACGAAAGCTGTTCGATTATTGCTCAGCAGCGAAACCAACGCGTCCTGCTGGACGTTTACTTTCATTCAGTCAGAGTTTCATCGCAAGAGCAGGCTACCGCTTTGATCGAGAAATCCAAGTTCTAAGGCCCCTACCCTCTCGGAAAACAGCAAGGAAAAGTCTCAGTTTACTCTCTTGCTAATTCTGGAAGCAATTTATCTGCCGATGGGTTTCGATGCGTTTGTGGTTCTTTTCTTGCGATTTTTTCGGTATCGCTGAGGTGGCACTCATTCGGCCGCCTCAAGATAGCTTATTCGCTATGCCTTGAGCAAGTCCATGCACCAAATGGTCGGAGCTACCAAGGGCGATCAAACAAATCTTGGATTGAAAACTTGATACTCATCATTTCATTAAGCTATGTCGGTTGACTGGTCGAACGCTGCAATGTGCCGTAGGGCGGTAAGATTCTCGCATGGTTTATCGCGAAATCGGCAGCGCTCGAGCACAGAACGGATCTACCTTTTCCCAGTTATCTTTGCCAATGGCTTCAATGAACTCTTCTTCGGTGATAACGGCCGGTAGCAAATTAGGATTGATCAGTCGGTAAAACGCATTTTTCAACTTGTTCTCTTGCAATTCGATGGATCTCTTCAGCAGTTCGTGAACAGCTCTTCTTTGCTCGCTGTTGAGTGGAAGCTCAGAAAAGTAATGCGCTATTCGGTTGGCTTGTACGTCAATAGCGGCCTTCAAGCGTCGATCGGCGAAACGCTGCCAATCCAATCTTTGACTGTCGCTAAGTGTTGAGTCCACGAATGCTTGCCAACGCTTCTCGGCGAACAACATAGGAAGCCGGAGGTTTGAGAAATTCGTCACTTCGAGCTTCTCGTTGTCAGAAAGGCCAGAGCTGTCGACTCCGCTCATAAAAAAGTCCCAGCTTTTTTTGTCGTCAAGATTGAGTCTTTGCTTCTGCAGGACCGAACTTCGCGTTAGCGTAGTCGAGCCTGCAATCTTCAGCTTGGTCTTTTGCGAATCACTCAGCTTCACGATGGAATCCAATTGTCTCAGTTTCATAGGTGCCACCAAACGAAACCTCTGCAATAGCTCCACCGAATCCATCTCGTCTTGCGAATTGGGGCCGAAAGCATTGAGACAGGCCTTCTGATTGGCATCAAGCACCTTACGGAGTGACTCGAGTTCCTCTTGGGATGAGTCCATGTACCAAGTTAGAGCCCAATATTCATCGAGGTGTTTTTGATAGTTCTCACCGGCTGCCGCGCGCACAGACTCCCATTGGTCCTCGCGCAGCCCCACAATCGCATCGACAAAGTAGACATCTTGCTGCATTCTCATCTCTTGTTCAAATTCTTGACGAGACAGCAAGTCCGCTTGGTATTGAGCTAGAAGTTGCTCATCACAATCAGCTTTCTTCGCCGCACGAACCAACTCTTGGAGAACCTTTTGCGATGGAATGCATGGGCCAGAGTCGCGAGTCTCTACGAATATCAGTTTCAGATCGTCCTTGAGTTCTTTCCTCGCCAGATCGCTCAGCCCAACATAACGCTGAAGCAATTCTAGTTCGCGGACTAAACTGGTATCTGGAGCGCTCTTTATGACGCGATTCAGCTGCGAGGCTACTACCTCCTTATACTTGAATCCCCTGTCCGGCTCTGCTTCGCGTTCACTCACTTGCGCAAACGAGACCTGAGCTGCAAGGATGTACGCTGCAATCAATAACAATCGCATCGGATATATTTCTTGAGCTTTGTTCACTTCAGGTTTAAGCCTTGGAAAAACACAGTTTCATTGCCTAGCTCAAGCGATTTGAAGTTGCGTGTTTTCGAACTCACCTTCCCGCTTCGCAATCTCGCGTCATACACTGGCCTACTGGTTTTGAAAAAACTCTTGCCACTTAGCGTCCATATCTTTGCTCGCCTTCATCGCGTGTTGGGCAAGCTGGAAACCGAGATCAGATGTTTCGTTATGCTCCACCGCATATTTCGCAACAAGATGCAGATTAACATCAGCCGCACGAGGCGCTGGATTGGACTCTGCAACTACGGCCAGCTTTTTCAGACGCTCTTTTGCAGTATCGATGTCGTCTCGGAGGAAGGCGTAAATCGATGCCGCTACTACGATATCGCTGTTTGCAGGCTCCTGTTGCATCAGGTCAGCTAAGTGCTGGCCCATGACATCGGCCTCCATCAGTCTGGGATTCACATCAGCGAAGGCCTTCTTGCTTTCACCCGACAATTCAGTCCGGGCAACTTGTTCGAGAAGCTCGATGATCGGATTGTCGATTTCGCCAGTCTGCTCGTTGATGTTTGATGCCAGACCAATTGGCAACACGCCACAGCCCAACGCTTTAACGATCGCTCTCGGCGATACAAGCTTCTGCGAATCTCGTATGGCATTTTCCAGATAACTGTCGTTGTAGTGGTAGCCTCCGCCTTTGTATTGTCCAGCTTTTCGGCGCTGCTCAAATGTAATTCGGGACAACAGCGACAGTGAGTCCATCGGACGACCAATGCTGTTGAGTGTAGTGACAGCGGTTCTTAGATCCCAAATACGTTCGTGATCTAAATTTACGGTTTCGGCCCGTCCCCAGTTTTCGACAAGGTATTCATCCACTTTGCTTTCGCGATCGACCAAGCCGTACAATAGATTGCATCCGTCATCGCTGCGGCCACATTGGTGATAAAGCTTCGCCAATTCATGCACTCGGCTTTCGCGATAAGGTGAACCGGCATTGCGATACTTGAGAGACTGCTCATAAAGCTTGATAACTAACAGGTCGAGTTCCCGATCTCGTCCCTCTAACACGACACCGAGAAATCCGGCATAGCTGGCCAGAAACTCGTCGCGATCAGATTCCTGCTCGTAGGCGCGAACCGTTTCGTAGTTAGCTGCGACCCACTGTTTGGCGGGCTCAAAGTTGCCTGCCATAGCTTCAAGACTTGCCAAGATGGCTGATCCAGCGATCCAGTTGTCGTTTTCGCGGACAATCGGCTTGATGTCGTCGATCAACTCTCGCAAAGATGTTTCATCAAGGATGTTTCGAAGACCAAAAAGCCAACCGCCTTCAATGCTGTGGGGGGCAAAAAGCTCGTGCCAGCCCTTCCCAGCTTTCTTGATACGGGAATGTCAACTCCGTCTTCAGCTGCGCGCTCGACTGCACCTACACCGCCGTTCCCAGCAACGGATCGATCTGCTCGGTTTCCATCAACGGCAGCGGCGATATCGTCATCGATCCGCTCAGCTTCGGAACCAGCAACATCACCGTCACCGCAACCAGCGAGTTCGGGGCCCAAGCCGTCGAAACCTTCCAGTTCGAATACCTCGACGTCGATTTCCCGCCAACCTTCACGCTCCTCGGCGATCAATACGTTCTTGAGGATTCTGGTGCACATTCCGTTCCCGGCTTCATCACGAGCTTCAATGCCAACGACGCAGGCCAACAGATTGCTGATTACCAAGTCGAATCTCTAAACCCAACGCTCTTCAGCGTGCAGCCCGATGTCTTCAATGACGGCACGCTTAGCTTCCAGCTGGCTGCCAACGCCTCGGGGCTGAGCCAAGTCCGCGTCACCGCCATCGACAACGGCGCCACCAATAACACCTCCGTTCCGCAGACCTTCAACATCCTCGTCACCGAGATCAACGATCCCCCGCTCATCAGCCTCGCGACCGACGTCATTGTCGCGGAATCACAAGAAGTCACCATCCCGAACTTCTTCACCAATCTCGACCCCATCGAAACGGGACAGACGATCACTCCTCAATTCAACTACACGGGAGATCCCATTTTCCACATCACACCCTCACTCGACGCTGGGCAAACCGACCTCCACTTCCGGCTCCACGACTCCGCCTCGGGCACAGCCACCGTCACGTTCACGGCAACGGACAACGGAGGCACCGCCAACGGCGGAGACAACGACACCAGCGTGACCTTCACCATCACCTCCTCC
>JBCCEO010000171.1:0-11970 GCA_039030255.1 Planctomycetota bacterium
CACTCCGACAAGTGATCGCATGAGATGGGTAAGCACTTCGTGCCATGAAGAGAACATGCGAAGAGAATATACGTAGAGAGTATGTCCGGCGCCTCACGAGTGGGAGTACCCCAAACGATGATGAGCATTAACCACGCACGTTGATCGCGGACACGTTACCGTAATGCTGGCATGGCGACACCCCCTTCACTACGATACGTAGAGAGATAACCTTATCTAGGCTACGCAGCGTAGGGTGCCTTGAATGGCTGCATGGGTCATCCAAGCCCCCTGCCATGGTCTAGCGGCCACCTTTGCTTGCAGCCTCACCATGATACCTTCACAATGGACTATCTAAGCACGCACGCGTGGGCTATTTGTCACCAGGAAAGGGAAAAATGGTGCATCGAGCCACCAACAGTCGGAGCCGAGCTGCATCAATACGCAGTACATCTATCCCCGCCACCGTACCTCAAATAAGTTGATACCCAGCAAGTGGCGCAGCACTACCGCCTGCCGGGCCACCTTTTGCTACACGAACTTGTGAGACACCAGCAGCAGCTTGGCGTCCAAGTGCTCCAACATACGCTCCCACGCCACTGCCGGGAGAGCCTGCAGGGGCAGCGGCAGCTCCATTAGTGAGCCCCATTCTACCTAACAAGCACAACCCTGACGCCCCACGCAGGCTTCCTAAATGACCAACGTCACCATTTTAACCAAGATCTGCCGAAAAAGAGAGCCAAAGGCAAAGAACACTACCCTGTGCGTACCGATACAAAACACACGCACCAGGCAGTGCCCCACCCGCACATGGCAGGGCCTAAGATCCACTAGACGCCCACCCAGCGCAGCTGGTTTCTACTTGCAGTCTGCGGGCGGCCATCTACCACAAACGCGCACGTGCGTCCCTGCGTTTGGTACCACGGCAATGGGTCCCACACCTTCAAAGATCGAGAAGACGTCACCGAATGCCGTAGGAGCATCGTTAATTGCTCCAACCTCAATGGTCACGGTAGCAGGTGTGCCACTTGTCAAGCGAGCATCGCTGGCCGAATAGACGAAGGTATCTACCCCAAAGAAGTCTGGCTCTGGTGTGTAGGTAAAGGAACCATCGGAATTCAGAATCAATTCGCCGCGCTTCACGTCCTCCAAAGGTTGCAGACCAGCTGCTAGCGGATCTTCATCACGGACGACAAAGTTCGTGCCATCGTCCAGATCAATATCGTTGGACAATACTCCATTACCAGGAGCGACAACGAGAATGCCGTCCTCAGACACGAAGTAGTTGTCATCGAATACGTCAGGTGCAAATCCTTCGACAAGCTCCACAACGTGATCTTCTACTTCACCGCCAATTGCGACGCCAGACTCGTTGATGTTGCCTGTCTTGCTAAGACGGAAGCGGCTTGTAGTGAATCCGCTACCAGCCGTTGCAGGAGTAGTGACTAGGAATGTGTTGTCGCCAGGTAGAACAGGTAGGTTCGTCGCAACTTGCTCGTCAGGAGTAAACAAGCCATCCTGGTTGAAGTCGATCCATGCATCAAGGATACCGGTGCCAGTGGAAACAACTGTCACTGGAACAGGTAGTGCATTGGCATTCAAAAGTCCGCCCAAAGTAACACCCTGTTCATCATCACCATTGATGAATAGCGACAAGCCGTTCGCCGCAGCAGGGCCGAGTGCGATTCGGCCCGCAGTGACGCGAGCGTTGATTGCATTTGCGAAAGCGGTCACAACGTCTTCTGCAGTTGCAGCCGTCAAATCGATATCAATCAATTCGAGTGAAGCAATGTCACGGCGGAATGCGCCAGGTGCTGAAGTGTCATTGATCTCGAAGGTAGTAACAACACCCTCACCGTCGCGGATCTCGAGCGATTGACCGTCGGTGTATGCGCCGGCGCTGAAGCGAACTTCGATGTTGCCAACGGTGCGCTGTGTCAGCTCCGGTGCTCCGCTTATGTCGACGTTAACATCTGGTGCAACGCCGAGATCTACTAGATCGCTACGGAATACGGATGCCGCTACGCCGGTGATCGTTCCGTCTGTCAGCTTGCTGTTGACTGCTGCCGCCAACGCTACAGCTACCTCATTAGCGGTTGTAGCCGCAGTAACGTCGACCACTACGCTGCCGGCGGCCGTACTGCCATCAGAATCAAATTCGAAGTTTAGCGTAACTAGCCCGCTTTCGATTTGTATGATGTTTCCGTCAAGGGCAGGGCTTGGAACTGGCATTTCCAAGAAGCCTTGACCGACAGATCCGAATTCTGGGGGACCAGTGAGCGTCGTCGATACAATTTCAGTTTCGAAGTCGTCTTCGTTCGACGGACCCGTCGTTCCGTCGGGGTCGCCGTCGGCAAAGGTACCCAATGCAAGACTATCTACGTCAATTGGTAGCAATGCATGTCGAGCACCATTGTTGGCTTGCGTGACGCTCAGTTCATTTGGACCATCGCCGTAGTCGAGTTTGACTTCAGGCATGACCAAAGTGAACTGAGTCAGTGTGGAAGATCGATTGGCCTGCAGCGTGTTGCCCGCGATATCGCGAATCGGCTCGATGATTGTTTGCGTTCCTAGGCTAGCACCAGAGGTTGTACCACTTGGCAGCATTACCGAACCAGCAGCTTGCAAATAGGCTTCGACACCTTGCTCGCTGATCGCCTTGAGAATTACCGAAGCCATCGCAGCCTTGTCGTAAGACTGGTCGTATTCGACCGCAATGCGACCTGTATCGACTGAGCCGTCGGAGTCCCATTCAAAATCAAAGGTATTGCCGCCGGAGCTGACGCTGAATTGATCGCCCTCGGCAACCGAAATTCCAGCCAGCGCGTCAATTCGCGTTCCTTCACGGTTCACCAATGTGATTTCGTAGACACTGTCATCACGCCAGAAACCAGATCGTGGAGTGAAGCGAATCGTGCGGCTTCCAGGGTTATAGCCAAACACATAGTCATCGCCTGGAATAAGTCGCGATCCGTTTTCGGTGAGGACGACATTGTCGGAATTCAAGGTGTCGCCAACCACAGTCGCGTTGTCAGGACCGCTGCCGCCGAATGGATCGACCAGCAAAACTTCGAAGAACTCTGTTGGTCCTTCCGTGAGACGCACAAAGGTTACGCCCAGATCAATATCAACGCCCTCAGAGTCGTTGTCGATCGGCTGCTGTAGCTGTGCAAGCAGACCAATGAAGTCAGCCCGGTCATAGGCACCACGATCGCGGAAGACATTTGAGCCTAAACCAATTGGCGAACTCACCGCTGGATCGTCAACCCGGCGTTGTCCCGCGACGTCTCGATCCGGTGCAAGTACTGGACTAGGCGGTAGATTCAGAGCGTTCTTCAATGCGGCCAAAGAGGCAATCTCGGCCAATGAGTTCAGAGAGCTATCAATCGCCCGAGAACCCGGAACCAAGTAGAAGTTGCGGTTGAAGGCGTCAATGAATGGATCGACAGCACCTGATTCGTCAAAGGCTCCTCGATCGTTGTTCGTACCGTTGAGGTCATTAACGTCTTGGTTGTTTCCAAAGTAGAAGTTGGCACCCAGCGTAATAGTGCTAGCCGCATCCGAATAGTTAATACCAGTTGAGTTGCTGGCCAGAATGTTGTTGACAATGATTGGCGAAGCTTCGTGGTTGACCAGGATACCGGTGCCTCGGTTTGCTCCAAAGATCGAGTTGTTGACCACTCGAGCTATCGGTCGCGCCGCAAGGATATCGGTGGTGTCTGGGCTGGCAACAAACTCGATGCCACTCAAGCGGATACCGCCAACGATATTCGAATCGAGCACATTGTTGGCTACGATTACTCCTGGCACCAATCGGTCGCTGTTCGGAGCAGGGAATGCAACTGTTGAACCTGGGAATGTTGCGTGAGCTCCTTGACCAGATTCTTGATCTACATTGCCGGTACCGACTTGCAGCCGCTGCGGATCATCAATATCGATGCCCCACTGGGAACTGTCGCGAACGAAAGTAGACTCGATAATGACGACGCCCTGATCTCGCAATCGATTTGCATCGCCGAAATCTTCGCCAAGGATCTCTTGGCCAGAAAGTACGGTTGTCAAACCTGGGATGCCAGTCTCAGAATCTCCGCCAGCAGACAAGGCAGCGGGGCCATGGAATTCAACTCGTTGGCTATTGCCTTGGATATGTGCGGAGACACCCAGGATAGATTGAACCGTTGAGCTATTGACTGAATCTCGAATGGCGATCGCGATGTCTTCAGCCGAGTCCCCGGGCCGTATAGAGATTTCCTGATTACCGGCTGTGATTCCTTCAGCTCTGTCTGTTCCACCCTGACTAACGTCAAATTCGAAGGTGACAGAATCCACCCCGTCGGTCAGCGTAAACTGGTCGCCATCAGCGATTTGAGCCGCATTAACATCGAAGTTCATACCTGCCGCGAGACGGTCGTTGCTGTCGTAATTCTCGTGGGTTGCACTGCGTATTTCAAGCTGGTATTGACCAATCTGAACACCGCTGGAATCTCCAAGAGGACCACCGTCGGAGAACATGTCGTTGTCATCGGTGATTCGGTTTGTAGCAATCGATGGAGCACCCGAAGCGCTTTCACCACGCTCCGTCATCCCCAAGATAATACTGCTGATGGTGACGCCGCTAAAGTTGTTGTTCTGGGCGCGAATATCACGTACGTCCAGTGCACGAGCACTGACCCCGGTGGTATCGCCGGCGCGATTGGAATTGAACAACTGGAGTCCGCCGGCCCCACCCAGAACCACATGGTGCTTATAGAGGCGAATCGTGTCTTGGTGCACTGGCCAAACGTCGACATTAGTTTCTTGACCTGCAATGTTCAGGTGCTCGGCGAGTTCTGCTCGAACAGCCTCGCGAACAGTCCGCGAGTTGTCCGCTTGCGTGATTTCAATGGAGTGCCGAGTTTCGAGGGGGGCGTTTGGATGAGGTTCTACACCGGGTTGATCGAGGATGGTCTCTGCTGGCAAGCCACCAACAAGGCTACCTAGTGTATTGACTCGCACATTCAGGATGTTTGTTTGTCGCGGGTTGATAACCGACGTGCCACCGCCCAACGCGTTGTTAATAGCGTTATTTAATTGCTGCGCAATTTCTTGCGGTGTCATCGTATCTGTAAACGGTACATTGACACCGAAAATCATTGGAACCCCGCCAACGACAATGGTGTCTCCCGCATCGATGGATGCACCGCCAGGCAAATCAAGAACCAATCCGAAGTCGAACTCGAAACTGGCTGAAAAATCTTCTGCCAAGTCTTCATCGGAAACACTGAATTGCTTTGATGCGGTATCCGTAACATCAAAGTCCCAACCATCGATGGCCGTTAACTCCTCACCATTCACGCTCGAGTCCGAGGAACGGAAGCCACCCCCAGTATTGAATTCGAATCGAAGGCGCACATGCTCTTGGCCAGCAAACTGCTCCATCACTGCTTGAGCTCGCACTTGTCGTGTTGCCCTGGCGGCCCCATTTTCTTCGACATCGAAGATCGTCTGCCCGCCTTCTAGCGTGTTGTTTGTGGCCAATCTTACCCACTGACCATTGTCACCAGCTGCGAAGACGCGAACCGAATCTTCCATAAGATCTATGGAATTGGTTTGGCTTGTTTCAACGAAATAGTCGAAGTACACGGCCGGTCTGTCCGATGCCTCGTAATCCCGTAAATCAAAGGGCTCTGTCTCAAAGGCTCCATGCGCTCCACCAGGGAAGTTGTAGGTGCCGTTAATGGCGCTGTTGCGGACGCTTTCCGAGAAGTCGTCCTCATTGTCGGCATCCATCCCGAATTGGATTCCATTACCGGTATTGTGCCACAGGTTGGAATCCAAGGCTGAGAATTCCATGTCTAGCACGCCGCTAGCTGCACGAGCTTCCGACTGAATCTTGAATTCCCCGTTCGGGAAAATGTTTTGGAACACACCTGCCGTATTGAAGGCATAAATCGTTCCATCGGCGGTAGTTCCGAATAGGATATCAGCAAATCGTCCGCCTTCCAAATTAGCGGGTCCAGCACCAAGCCCAGTGAATTCGATCGCATCGCCGTCGTCCATAAGCGTGATCATGGTTGTGATGGTTTCCGGCTCTCCTGATATCGTTCGAGAGCCGTCCTCAGATACGACCATCGTGTTGTAAAACTGGCCGGCCGCACTTACGGCATATAGTCGATTGCCGATTGCAGTCAAACCCGTCACGCGCGTGTCGCCAGCAGTAGTGATATTGAAGAACTCGGTGATCTGAGTCGCCGCACCCTCAGTTTGGAAATTCCCAGTTCGGTCGACACCATCATTGCTGATCGCCGAACCGTTGGCTGGATTCAAACGATAAACAATGTTGTTACCGCCCTCATAAGCTTCTGCACCGAGAATGGTGCCATCCAGTGCGACCCGTAACTTCTCAATGGTAGTCCCATCGTCTGGGTCGGTTAGATTGCGGAAACCTACACCGAATAGATTGGCCCCATCATTTTGGAATGTCAGCCCTTCAAACTGAATTCCAACATTATGGGTACCCAAAGTCGGAGGATCCGCCGTTTGGTTGGCGTAGAACGTATTAATTCCCGCGTTGCCGATCGAAGCCGGTGCAGTGACACCAGATGGGTCCATACCAAATAGTGTGCCACTATCCGCATCATTGGTGCCCGTTGCAATCCCTACTAGGGTTCCATCTGGAGCTAGAGCGAAATCGGTGATGGCAGCGAAACCATCGCCAACGATTGCTTCTCGAACTCCAGTGAATGCATTGGTGAACTCAAGATTGGTTCCGCCATTGGTGAGACTAAAGGCAGTGACATCTGCCAAATTGAATGGAACCTCGGCAATGGATCCGAATAGAAGATCTTGATCCAAAATCGTATCTGAAAGTGGTCGCAACCGGAATCCGGTTGCGAAATTGGCATCAGTACTTGACGCTTGAGTGTACTGGTGCAATTCGTCTGCGTAGCGGCTACCGCTCGTTACGGCAACTAAATAGCGACCACGCAATCCGGCCGCTCCGATGAACGGATCTAAGACGCCGGCAGAACCACGGGAGAAGTCATCGACGTCTCCAAGGTTTTGACCTTCACGAACTTGATCATCTGCGATGTCCGAGTCTCGGCCAACGTAGACTAACTGAAATTCACGGTCACCTGCTACTCCGTCTAACGGGTGATCGGGATACTCATAGACCCACAGGCTAGTATTGGGACGGCCAAAGCCATCAGCGTAATCGACGTCAAACGTGACGAATCCACCACCGCCAGGGGATTGAAGGTCCTCATAGCTAACTTCAAATTCGTACCAGTCGACATTCTGTGATCTAGTAAAATCGTTTTGTTTCTCGATCTCTCCTGAGACACTAAAGCTAGCTCGGTCTGACGCAAAAATATTACCAAGATAGGTCACATTGTCATATGCATCATTGTCATGAACGTCGAGTTGGTTCCCATCCGGCGTAACTTGAGCCGACGCGGTGCCTAACAACGGAGAGTGGTTCGGAAGCCCAATGACCTCAATGCCCGTAGTTGCAAAACGGATGTCTGCATAGCGAATCGAAGAGCCACCAACTTCGTCCATCTCTTGCATGCGAACCTGCAGGCGATAAGATCCAGTTGTCAACCCGTCACGCTCCAATGCAACATTTTGCAGACGAGCTTGCGCATCTCCCGGCGCCACATTGCTTGAACGGACTCGGACGTAATAATTGTTCTCAGTGCCATCGACTCCAGGAAGTTCCAAACGCAGGCCTGCATCGGCTGGATTGGTAGATTGGAAGTCTTGTGCAGGATCGCCTGGGTTACCGCCACCCCAGGAATTGCGCGGAGCGAAGATCCCCTGCTCCATCGGGTTCACGCTACCAGGCACGAGTGTTGGGCTCGTGAAGAGTACACTGTCATTCGCCGACTCTGTCAGCGAATTGTCACTTTGGGCTAGAATGTTTCCATCGAAGTCCAGGATTTCAACAACGCTATCTAGGGATGCCGCAGTGCGATCGATATCGACCCATACCATTGTCCCTGCGGTTCCAACGAAGCTATAAACGTCCAAATCGGAGGTAGAGGCAATCGCTCCTTGTACCGTAAATCCAAGCCGAAGGTTTTCGTCACCAGCTCGGAGATCGTCTGCCAAAGCGCCGAGAGGCTGAGCAGAAATAGGATCGTCGTTGATCCCAACATCCTGAATCAAGTCGGGCTCAATCTCAACAATCGAATTCACATTACGGTCATTGGATAATTGAGTCAGAACGATGCCGTCCCAATTGCCTGGAGCTGCTATGGATCCGCCAGCATCACCATTGGTGTCCGTCTGTGCTAGACCATTTGGATCGAAACCAGCACCCACAGTATCATCTGCAAGACTCGTCAGAATCACAGGGAAGCCAGGTGCTCCGATGACTTGGAGTGATCCGCCAATTCGGTCTGTGATGTCCAGTAAATCGCCATTCTCACTGTTGCGGAAGTCGCCATCTTCGTCGTAGTTAGGCACACGACCTGCGATGATCGAGCTACCCGCGTCAGCCTTAACAACCAAACTCTCTCCACCGCGGCTTTGCAAACGCATAGAACCGAAAGTATGGAAGTTTGGAATAACGACATCGTCTTGCAGAACGTGGACGATGTCGGCGTCATCCCATACAACTTCCGTTGAAAGGATCCCGCCACGAACACGTAGGCCATTGATTCCGTTGTCAACCAGCGTATTCTCCCGAACCAACGGCCCGAGATTACCAATTTCGCCCGGCAGTGCGTCGCTTGTACCCGTCTGCCGTCCCAAATCCTGAACGGACACAGCCTTCATCGAGTTGACATCGATACTAATTGCGGCTGAGTTCCCGCCCTGGTTGTCCTGAATGACATTCTGAATCAATACAGGTTGGCTACCGCGGATGAATATCACACTCGAGTCGTGAGTGCCAAACCCAGTCCGGTCGCCAGTTCCGAGGTTCCCGCCTCGCCCATCGGCGTTGAATTCAAAGGTTGAGTTCGCAATTCGTGCATCGGATTGATGGACTTCTAGGGCGTTGAAGGCGGAGAATCCACCTTGGACTGCTGATTCACCGCCAGCGAAGGTCACCAAGGAATGGTCCATGCTGATTTCGGAACCGTGGCGAACGACGATGCCGGACCAATCGCCGGGTGCAGCCGTCGAGCCGTCTAAGTCATTATTTGTGTCGAAGGAATCGGCGGCCCCATAACGATCATCAGCGCGGCTGGTAAATATGATTGGCTTGTCTTCACTACCTTCAGCTAGAAGCTGTGCAGCGATACCAACCTCAATCCGCGTGCCAGCAGATTTGATCAGAATACCCGGGTCAATTGCAAGTCGTGCATCAGGGCGGGCCCTATTCAAAGACGCGCCTGTTGGGGAGAGGTCTCCGCCTAGGTCTTGCCCCTCATCCGCGAAGTCAGCAGCATCACGATCGAGCTCAGCAACAAAGGTCGTGTTGCCACCGTCAATTCGGTACAAGCGTCGTCCTACAAAATCTCCGGTGGCCGCTGGCAATTGATCAAGCAGAACACCACCAGATGGTCCAACGGTGGCTGGAGCAGTTAGCAAGCTAGCACGGCCTTCGGCGCCAAAGCGATCGACAAATGTTACAACGTAACGAACAGTGTCACCAGGATTGAGGTCACCTGCAGTATCGGCAAATGTTACCAAACTGACGTCTGGCTGCGAAGTTTCCAGGAAGGAACCGCCTGGAGTTCCACGAATAATTAAGTTCTCACCTAGAACGTGCGTGATACTTGTGTCATCAAAACGTCCAGGTACATCGAGCTGATCAATTTCATTACCAGCCAATGTCTCGACTCGTACGAACAACCCGTTGATCGAGTTGTCTGCCAGAACACTTCCGCGAATGTCGGGGCCAATACGCTCGTAGTCCGATCGGAATCTTGTTCCGAGTTGGTAGCGGTTCTCCGTGAACAGCGTTTCCTCAAAGCTGTCCGGATCGGCCGACATGGCTGAGTCGGCACTATTGGTGATCGTGTTATTCAGGACAGTTGGTCGGGCTTCAGCCATATGAATAGGGCTGATTGTTGGGCTTGGCAGGGTGGCTAAAACCTGACCACCACCGAAACGCATGTCTGCGTATCCAACATAGTTCAGGAAGATACCTTGGCGCTCATAGTCGCCTCGGCCTTGGGCCCGGTCCACATCGTTGCGGAATTCGATACCACCCCACTGACCGGCCAATGGCGTTGTTTCAAGAGTATTCGTATCAATGCCCAACGACTGGTCGTCGTAGCTCGTGAAGATGACCTGCGTTTCAGGTGTACCCAGAATTTGAAGACTTGAGAAACTATTGTCTCGTCCCGCATCCAGACTACCAACTACAATGCGGCTCGCACCCATCTTAAAGATGGCCCCCGCGTCGACCATAAGAGCAACACCTTGGGGAACGTTCAACGAAACGCCGTCCGCAAGAACGCCACCGCCGATTCCGCCGCGGCCGATTTCGTAGGCCGGATTATCAAGCGGTGTGCTCATGTCACCATCAGCACCCATCGTCGGTGCAATTCGGATGATGTCGCCTGGGGACACTGCGGCTATCGCATCGGGAATCGAGCTAAACGGAGCGGTGGACTCACCCGTGCTCGCTCCTGCGAAATCTTTATTAACATAAACAGTCTTTGCACCGGTGCTAGTGTCGGCGGGCTCTGCGGCGCGGAACCAGTAGTTGAAGTCTCCGCCTGCGATTCCGTCTCCATCCCCATCGATGGCAACACCATTGATGTCCACAATTGCGGATTGTACTTGAGGAACGAAATTCAATCGCAGCTCGTAATCGCCCTGGCTTAGGCCGCCACTTCCAGTGTTATCAATCACTGGATTGAAGTCTTCATTACCTGATGCTGTAATTGCAACTAAGTAAGTGCCGGCTTCCAGCTCGGTTCTAATAAATGAATCAGAGCTAAAGTAATCGTCATTCGAGGCGACAACTTCCAAACCAGACGGAGTTTCGCGAATCAAGGTTAGGTGGGTGTTCGCATTGCTGCTGTCCGCAAGCCGCTCTGCGAAAGACTCCAGGGTGATTTCGCCACGTACCGGTACGTCGATCTTGAATAGATCGACATCTTTATTGTCAGGCCGGAAAAGATGCTGCCCATGGACAACATCATGGTCGCCCGGATAAACACCACCGGTATCACTACCATTCATTACTGTTCCAAACGGCAATTCGTAGTTGTGTCCCAAGCCCAGCAGGTGACCGATTTCGTGAATCGCGGTGTCAAAAAAGTTGCGGCCGAGTGTATTGTCCCAATTCTCGGCACCATCCATGATGGCTGTTCCCGTCAAGCCACCACCGGCGAGCCCCAATGTTCCTCCGGGTGCGCTTTGTTCAGTGGGATCGACTCCTGCCAAGTCGCCTACTACAACTGTCATGCCCAGCGACTCGGATTCGATGAAGTCGATTCCTAAGACTTGGCCGTAGAATTCATAGATCTCACGAACCCGTTGTATTTGGTCCGGCGTAATTGCCGTGAAGAAATCCAATCCTCCCTGTGTGGCAAAGGGTCGGTCCAAGGCGAAGTTATAGAAGGCCTGCTGGATTTCCTGGTCAGCATCTGCCCCACGCTCAAAGTGGTGGTTTTGATTAAAAATATCTCGGTGACCAATTTCCTCATTGGCTCCTGGGAAATCTAGCAAAAGTTGGTTTTGAACGTTTACCAACTCCTGTGAAATGATCAGATCTAGATTGTTTCCGTTAAATGCACCGGTGACGTCCAATGCTCCGCTGGAGAAACCATCAGGATCAAAGCCGCCAAGTGGCAGTTCGGTGAATGCCGGAGGGTTTGCGGCTGAGTTAACTTCTGTGTTCGAACCGATACGCAATCGGAACGTTCCAGAACCGCCAACGAGTTGATCGATGTCCGATCCAAACGTCAGGACTGCACTGTCCGTGGCTGGGTCGTAGCTGATCTCGTCCGGATAGAAAACCTCATCGTCAGATGGGGTAACCGAATCATCAGTCGAGATCAACTGGTAGAATTCAGGGCGGACAACTGTCGGATCGTTCGCTCC
>JBCCEO010000172.1:0-11958 GCA_039030255.1 Planctomycetota bacterium
AATGGACATAGGTTTTCAAAAATACGCAAAAATCACGAACGGGCGAGGGAGTCGCTCAATTATCTACAGCAAGATCGGCCCGGCAAGGGAAAAGCTTCTCTCTAATAGGCCAAATTGGCTATTCCGGTCCCAATTGGGCCGATCCAGAGCAACTTTGAGGCTCTTTATCGGAGGCCTACGGAATTACCTAGGATCGGTCTGGCTGTTGTCACAGATCCGGCAGTTCACAGATCCAGCTGCTACGGAGGATCAGGCTGCTGCCAGACACTCATTCCGCCGTCCACGAGCCAAGTTTGCCCATGCACATGCTCTGCTTCGTCACTTAGCAAAAAGACGGCGGTCGGAGCACATGCCTCTGGCCCAGGTACTTTCTGATTCGGCGTATGCAACTTCATCCATTCCATGGCTCGCTTGTCGCTAAGTGCGGGAGCGGTCAAGGGAGTGACCACCAAACCAGGTGCCATTGCGTTGACGCGAATACCGTGCGGAGCCAAGGCCACGCACAAAGAGCGAACCATCGAATGCACGGCACCTTTGCTGGTATCGTAGGCCGTGTGATCGGCCTCTGCCAAGTTGCCGTTGATCGATCCAGTGAATAGCACACGACCGTGCACGCCGTTTTCAATCCAGGATCGAGCAAATGCTTGAGTCAGAAAGTAGCCCGAGTAGACGTTGAGCTGCATCGTTCGCTGTAAGGTCGCCAAGTCCATTTCCAAGTAGGGCTTGTCGCAGAACGTCCCAGCATTATTGACCAACAAGCCAATCTGACTCAGGTCGCCGATCTGACCCAAGAGCCCACCGACGCAATCCTCGGTTTCCCCCGACAAGTCTTGAAACACGGCTTCGACCTGTACGCCATGCTCGGCGCAACTCGATACTGTTTCTTGACAGTGCTCGTCGTCGCACAAGCCATGTACGATCACATCGCATCCGCAATGCGCCAGATTCTCGGCAATCGCAGCACCCACGCCCTGCGTTCCGCCCGTGATCAATGCTTTGCGTCCATGTAAACTTAGCATACGACTTCCGTGGCACCTTTGTCCGCAACCTGGCAACGCGTTTCGGGCTCGCCGCTATTTCTTCTCAACGTAAACAAAGTATGCGCCGTGAATCTCGCCTGAATCGGAAACGAACTGTGTTGTAAGTCGCGTCTTGCCCTTCTTCAGCTTGAGCTCAAACTCGACTTCCACAGCGTCCTCAGGCACAGGCTGATTGGCTTTCTGGTTCGCGATCTCAATCGTCGCCTTGACTTGATTGATCGCTTTGCCAGGGGTGCTTCTGAAAGCCTTTTGCCCAGGCACCGCTTCACCCGGAGGCAGCGAAGCGTCAATCGGTTTGTCGATTTCCTCTGGCCAACGACGCAGGCGGAAGGTGTAGACGCCATCGGAGACTACTTCGACATTCCAGAAGCCCGTATTGCCCTTTCCGTTGGTTGCCTTGCGCACATGAGCCTGATTCCAAGGTGTAGAGCCCGTGGTGATCCAGTCATGAGAAGTCAAACGAGCTGGATTCTCGTTGCGGTGCCCCAGGTAGATTGCGGTCGCATCCGAGAAAGTTGGAAGCAGCTCTTCCCACCAAGCGTCGTAGAAAGCAGTCAAACGTTTGACGACTTCTGGATTGCCCGAAGCAACATCGCTCTCCTGGCCCGGGTCCTTCGTCATGTCATACAGTTCTTTACCGTTGACCAAACGCCACTGCGAAGTCATGACTGAACTCTTCCGCCACTTGATCGGATCCTTGACGCGTTGCGAGTCGGTAACCAGGATGCGATCGGGCCAGTCTTCTTCTTTGCCTTCCAGCAATGCTCGAATCGACGTGCCATCGAACTTGACCTTCTTCGGTGCATCAATTCCACAAAGATCAATGAGCGTTGGTACGACATCAACGTGAGCCGTCAGCGGTTTAACATCGCGAGATTCCGCAAAGCCACCAGCGGGCCAGCGTAGGAACAGAGGAACGCGGTGACCGCCGTCGTACTCGGAACCCTTTTGACCACGCATGCCTGCGTTAAAAGTCTGGCGGCCTGAGGAAGTGCCATTGTCGGTTGTGAAAATGAAAATTGTGTTCTCGGCCAGACCTTCGTCTTCTAAAAACTTTCGTAAGTCGCCAACGTTTTTATCAATGTTCGCGATCATCCCAAAGAAATTGGCGACACCCACGCCCTTCTCTTCGTAAGGCTTACTGAACTCTTCAGGCGAGTGCATCGGACCGTGCGGGGCGTTGGTTGCAATGTAGGCCAAGAAGGGCTTGTTCTCGTCCTTCTGCGCCTTCATGAACTTCTTGGCATAATCGAAAAACACATCCGTGCAGAATCCCTCGACAGCTTCCGGTGTGCCGTTGTGCCAGTAACTGCCATCAAAGTAGGCGTTGTCCCAGTAGTCTGGAGTCTGCCCGACGCCGCCGCCGCCATGCCGCATGACTTCGGTGTAACCGCGATCCTCAGGACGAAATGGAAAGTTATCGCCGAGGTGCCATTTTCCAAACATTCCCGTGGCGTAACCTGCATCCTTGAAAATTTGCCCCATCGTAACTTCGTTCTTGCGAAGCATACTGCGGCCCATGATCGTATGCCAAACACCGGTTCTATTCGTCCAGTGTCCAGTCAGAAACGCGCTTCGTGTTGGAGAACATGTCGGGGATACATGGTAATCCGTCAGACGCAGTGACTCTGCGTGCAGCGCGTCCAGGTTGGGCGTCTTCAAGATGGGGTTTCCGTGACAAGACAAATCGCCATAGCCTTGGTCATCGGTAATGACAATCACTACATTGGGTTTGTCTGCAGCTTGCAGTTCGGAGGGCAGGGGGCATAGCCAAGATGAACTCGCGACAACAAATACGGCAAAGCAAAAATGAAAGACGCGTTGGGGATGCGACATAAGTAGAATTCCTGCCGCTATTGCATCGATTCAGCACGCAAAAGCGGTTTGTAGAGGTGTTGGCATGGTTGTAAATATTTCTTCAGAGCGAACGCTCTGGTAGGAAGCCTATTTTAGCCGAAATCCTCGCTCAAATGCCCCATATCCCACAAAACGAAAAGTCCTGGAAAGTCCCGCGTTTTTGAGTTGAGCCTAATGTTGACGTATACGCGTCCCGGCCCAGTGCCATCCATCGAAAAAAACTTTCCTTTCCAGTTTCGATTGCGATTCTTCGAATTCCCAGGTGGAAGGAGCACTGGAGGAATTAACGAGCCCTGAAAATTACTGCACACCCCCCGAGAGTTTTTCACAAAGAGTTGCATTTGCGAATCAACTCTCTTAGACTCCTTCTTTTCATTTTGTATATCTGGAGATTTCTCATGAATGGCTCTGCAGTTGGCGGCCTTCTTGCAATGATTGGTGCTGTGGTTTGGTTTGTCGTTGGATACATGGCCGGATACATCTTCTTCTATCCACCTATTCTATTCATCATTGGGCTAGTTGGCTTCATCCGCGGACTCGTTGGCGGCGGCGACTAATAGACCAGAGTGCACTAATCAAGATGTATTGGCAAATTGACAAAGGTTGCGCCATACAGACTCGATAGTGCCAACGCTCGTTGCAGCGTTAGCCAGATCCTTAGCAGCGTGCAGGCATAGTTGGGTACCCAAGCTACTTGTAGCGTTAGCTAGGCTCCGTAATTTTAGGCCTCGCCAAGCCGGGAGAGTCCCGTGCGCCATTCTCAAAGGAATGTGTGTGCACAAGCAACGTAGCGAATTGGTGTTACTTGAAGAATCTCAATCGTAGAGCGATATCGCCGGTACCAACCCCCCTAGCTCAGGACTGTTCTGGCTACTAGATATATGAAGCTTCTTTAGGTTCAGTGAGAGGCCAAGCTTCGTGATTGCCGCTGACGAGAGCGAAGTGCGCGCGAGAGTAACTTCTTCGAGATTGGTCAATTGAAGAAGCGAATCCGCAGAAGCGTCGGAGATATGCTCGCAGTATTTGAGGTCCAAACTCCGCAGGCCTGTAAGTGATCGACACAGAATCTCGACCCCTCGATCGCTGACATTGGATCCAGCAAGGTCTAACTCTCGCAGTTGCTGCAGCTTCGCAAGTTGCGCGCAATCTTCGTCCGTTATTTGGATACTAGCCAAGCTCATTTCTTCGATCGAAGACATACTCCCGAGCGCCTTCAAGCTACCTTGGGCCAACTCCGAATCCACAATTCTTAAACTGCACAATTCAAGCTGCGAAATTTGAGCGAAGGTTTCTTCGGACAAAGCTATTCCCTCGAGAGCGAGCGTATCCAGCCTTGGAAAACGTGATGCCGTAAACACTCCTTCCATTTCGCCAAGGCCCCATACTTCCAGATACTGCAAACGCGGAAACTCAGAAATCTGTTGAAAACTGCCTGAGGCAATTGTTACCCCATGCAGCACTAGTGTTTCGAGTTCTTCATTCTTTGCAATTTCTACGAAATGCCGCTTGCGGAGGTCACCAAACGAACACTCGAACGACTTCAGCGAGCTGAATTGTCCGGTTGCCCTAAAGAACACATTGCTATCGCATCCCTCCAATTGATAATTCTTGATCTGCGCAACGTCCTGAAACAACAATCCTCCAAATGCGTCTTTTGCGAAGGCCGGCAAGATTCGAGAAAGCCACGTCGGCTGCGACATTTTGTAAGCCACGCAGGGTTCGTCCTCGAGTATTTGCAGCGCCTCATAATTCCGTTTCGCATTCTGAATCTTCAGACAAGATACCGCCACCAACGCCGTTAACGCGAACAGCCAAATGAGTCGAAGCCGGAAGAGACGCAGATAACGGCGTTGCCCTTTACGCTGGCCGCTCCCATTTCCTGGCGTTTCAGTAGCGGGCAGTTTTCGTTTCTGCGTTTCCATAGGACTTGCAATCGAACTGGTGCGATTCTATTCCGCCGAGTTAGCATGATTACAGCTCAATAGGCTCAGTATACCCCGTCCTACGAATATCGCTGAATTTGCCCGCATGATCAATAAAGGTGGAAGAGTCGGCGAGAATCCGTAGCCGAAACGGGACCGGTAAACTCTTCCAGTTGCCAAGCCTCTGTCAGCAGGTCGATGAAGAGGGGAACCTTTTCCAAGGCAAATCAAAGTCACCGCTGAACGGCGCAAGTCATGGTTCTCGCAAAGGAATCCGCCGCAGGTCCAACTGGCTTGTTCGCTAACTGAACTTTGATTCCCCTGGGAACCTTCCCTTCGTGGTTCTTTGATATGGGTCGAACGATGGCAAAGCGGAGCTTTGCGGGCAAACGCGTCATACTGACTGGTGCGAGCAGCGGGATTGGCTGGTATACCGCCTCAGAACTTGTCCGCGCGGGCGCCTACGTCGTCATGACTTCACGTCGAGCTGATCGCCTACGCGACTTGCGATTGTCCTTTGGCAATCCTCAGAAGCGTCTAATTGCTGTGCCAGGTGACATCACCGACCCCGAATTGCGCGAGGAAGTTATCCAAACGGCAGAGCGAGAACTTGGTGGCTTTGATATCCTAATCAACAACGCGGGCGTTGGCGCTATCGGCAACTTCGAAGAATCCAACTCGGAACGACTGAGGAAGATCTTCGAAGTTGATTTCTTCGCCGCTGCCGAGCTAACACGGCTGGCCATTCCCCATTTGAAGCGAGGGAACCATTCCGCAATCTGCATGGTGAATTCTGTACTTGGCCACCGTGCCGTTCCTCAGAAGAGTGAATACTGCGCAGCCAAGTTCGCGTTGCGCGGCTGGGCAGAAGCACTGCGTATTGAACTGCGCTCGCGAAACATTGACGTGCTTACAGTTTCACCCAGTACAACACGCAGCGAATTCTTCGACTCGCTGGTCGACACGGTGCGTGGAAAAAAGAGTGCGTCGATCGGTTCGCAATCACCCGAAACAGTGGCCAAACAAGTCCTCATTGCGCTTCGGAAGCGAAAGCGAGACCGGGTCTTGTCCGCTGGAGGCAAAGCCTTTGTGTGGCTGAGCCGTATTGCGCCGAACGTAACCGACCGAATCCTCATGCGACTCGCCGCAGCCTAATCACGCCGCAGCCCAAATGTTTGAGCCAATTAAGCTTCGTATCCCGAGCGCGATTCATCCAGTGTTCGACTCTTCTCTGCGTGAGCCTCGTTTCCTGACCCCTGCCTTACGGTGATTTACACTTTGGGGTTCTGCCGGTGGACCGAGATCTTTGCAGCCGCACGAAAAAGGCGAGGACCAAATCTGGTGCCTCGCCTAGACTCTTTCCAAGTCTTGCTTCTGATGTGGGAGCTAGAACATGCCACCGCCAGCCTGCGGCCCGCCGAATCCGCCACCACCGAACCCACCGCCACCAAATCCACTACCTGCAGAGGGAGAGCCTTTCTCTAGATTGGCGGGATTCATGGCTGCAATGTTCATCAGCAGAATTTCCAATTGCTCGTGGATGGTCTCAGGGGCTCCTACAATCATCATCGGGCCAACAAACGAGATACTGGCATTGCCCCCGTTCTCTACCCAACTATCTGGAGATATAGAGTTTATAGTTGCATCCTTTATGGACGCGAGATGCACCGTGTTTGGCAAGACAAAAGATAGATCGTAATAACGGATCGCCGGTTTCATTTGGGCATGATCGATAGAAGTGATTTCAATCGAGGATTCGTTCACGCGATAGGTGAGTTCCAAGGGCTCTAGAATGCGACGGAATAGATCACGCACGGAGCTATTCGCCGAGGCTGTTACTGGCGTGTCTAGGTCGATACCCAGCAACTCCAATTCGACGCCATTGATCTCCACGTCAACATTCAGTTGATCGCTCAACTCTTCTGCTACTTGCTGAAGCGGCGTTTGGTGGTATTCGAAATCCAGCTCGGTATTCATTTTTACGCGTGTCTCTTCCATAGCGGAGACGATGCTAGAACCAGCACGGACCCAGCCTGGTGGGTCGCGTTCGGGTTTCGCCCAAGTGATTGGTTCCAGAGGTTCTTGGATTACTCCGCCACCGCCGGCACCAAGACCACCCCCACTCATTCCACCGCCAGATTCACCTTCCATTCCTCCGCTTAAGCCCAGACCTCCAGCTTGGGCGAGCGTATTCGCCGGAAGGATAGTTCCGCCAGCGTTTGGATTCCCCGCAGGCGGGGGCGTCTGCCTCGATTGCAATATTTGAACCGTCGGTTCTTGGTTTTGTTTTTTATGCTGAAGAACAAGAGTTTCGGGATCTCCCATTGGAGTTCCATTACTTGCCCTGGGTTGACCAAACTCTTGAGGATTAGATGCGATGACGACCAATGTTCCTGCGACGACCATAATGCCAGCGGCGATCATCGACTTGACTCCTGCGGTTAACATAGTTAACTCCCCGGTAACTAAAGAAGAGATTTCAGGACTAGGTGGTGGCGGCACGGCAACGGGGCCGTCCTCCACGCTGGGCAGATGAGCTTCCACAAACTTTTCTGTCCAAGCCACGCTTTCTGCTGCAGCAACTTGCTCTTGGAAGAAGGCGGTGCCTGCAACCAAAATAGACAAACTGATGCCACGGCGAGCCAACAGGGACCGGAGTTTGTGTCTTCCACGCTTCAATCTTCCTTCTACGGCAGTTACGCTGAGATCCATCCGCTCTGCAATTTCAGAGGCTGAAAATCCCAGCATGTAGTGCTCGATCAGCGGGGCACGAAGCCGTTCTGGCAAACATTCCAGTTCGCGGTCGAGGGCTTCAAGCTCCATTTTACGAGCCAACTCTAACGCAGGATCTGCATCCTGATCGCATGCTTTGATCACATCCGCATCGCCTGTTGAGGAAGAATGAAGGGGAGTCGAATAGTGTTTGCTGCGTATGCGACTCGCAGTCCGGTAAGCCACGCCATGCAACCAAGCTGCGATGGAATTGCGTTTTCGAATCTTGCGCGCCGACTGCAACAGAACCAGAAACGTAGCCTGAAACGCATCCTCAGCATGGTTGCTGTCTGCCACTGTCAATCGGCAAACGGTCGCCACCATCGCAGAGTAACGTCGAATCAACCGCTCCATCGCCTCGCAGTCTCCGGCCTCGAGGTACAAAGACAACAACTCCGCATCGGGTTGTATATCGTCCTTGCCATCGGACTCCGAAAGCCGCTGGAGACGCTGCAGTAACTGGTTTGGAGGCTGTTTCTCGCTCATAACACCTTGTTAGTGCAGCGAAAGCACAAATCCAGGCGAAGAAAAAAGGAGATTTTGTAGAATTCCTAGATCAGCCCCCATTCTAAAACAAGAAAGCCCCTTCCACGACCATATTCTTGACAAACCCAGAGAGCGAAGGGGATTCCAGATGACAGTTCTTTATTCCGTATCCTTGGGGGGCTGCGGTTTTTGTTGCGTTGGTAGCCATGCCGCCAACTTCTTTTTGACCGAAGCCAAATCCGCGACGCTGGCCAGATTCTTCCATTCGTACGGATCTTTTTCCTCGTCGTAGAGTTCCTCATCACCATTGGCGTAGCGAATGTAACGCCACTTTTCCGTTCGGACGCTGTGGTTGTTGAATCCGTGCGTCGTAATGGCCGGTGTATCCCACTTGGATAGCGGGTCTTCGAGCAAACGAACAATACTCTTGCCCTCGACAAAGTCTGGGATCGGAAGCCCCGCCAGTTCACAAAGCGTCGGGTACACCGTGGTCAGATCCACGGGCCGCTCGCAGCTGGAGCCCGCTTTCGTTAGCCCAGGTGCAACCCAAATAAAAGGCATCCGAGTTGGCTCCTCCCAAAGGGCGAATTTTCGCCAGTGTTGTTTTTCACCGAACGACCAACCGTGGTCGCCCCAAAGCACGATGATCGTATCGTCTTTGTGCGGACTGGCTTCTAGTGCGTCTAGCAATCTTCCTACGTTCATGTCCGTGTAGGCGCAAGTCGCCAAGTATGATTGAATCGCCGCCTTCCAGCGTCCATTCTTGAGGAACTTTGCGTGATCATTTTCTGGGCGCGCCATTCTGACTCCGGCGGGCGGCAAGTCATCGAGGTCATTCTCCAGATAGGGCGGAAGCTTGATTGAATCTAAAGGAAAGTCCTCATAGTACTTTTTAGGTGCAACGAAGGGCAAATGCGGCTTGTAAAGTCCACAAGCTAGAAAAAAGGGTTGATCGCTTTTGGCCTTTAAACGCTCGATGCAATAATCGACCGAATGGTAGTCCAGCAAATCCTCGTCTTTGAGATTGTGCTCATGGGGATCGTGAAAGCCATCCATCTTCTTAACGTCTGGGCCATTGGAGGAAAGCCCTGCATTGGACATATACTCCGTCCATTCCTCTTGGTGATACTGCATACTGTGGTAGATCTTCCCAGCACCCGCAACGTGATACCCCGCTTTTAGGAACTGCGCGCTCAAGCCCTCGCCCGCTTTCTGGTACTTCTTCCACTTATGGCCATTCAGGTAGCAACCTGTTGTCCAGGGTCGCCTTCCGCCCATCAACGCACATCGTGAAGGCTCACAAGCCGGCACTGCGCAATAAGCATGTCGAAAGGTAACTCCCATTTTCGCCAAGCGATCAATATTCGGCGTCTTCGCCTGATCGTTGCGTCCCAGGTGTGTTATCCAGTGATTCAAATCATCAATAGCGATGAATAAGACGTTCGGCCGCGACGTTGCTTCGCTCTTATCCTCCGCTTGCAATTCCGAAGCAGACGAAATCAAGAGCCCAACGAGGCTCAGGAGACAAATCGGTAGTAATTTAGAGTGCAACAATTTGAGTAGCCCGTTTCAACGATCAGCGAACATGTCCACTTGCGGGGCCAACTTTACTTGCAACCACTGCATGCTAGGCCCCTGATTCTTCTGCCCCATCATAGCAGCTTCATCCTGCCCCCATATCGAAACTCGTCAAGAGTTTCGGCCTCTCCACCAACCCGCCGCGTCAGCTAGGCTCCCGCCACCCTCTGCCCGTGGCTTGGGCTTCCAGCCTGAGATCATCACGCGCCACCCTCTGCTTGCGGCTGCAAGCCACCAACATACAAGGGTCGGACAATAGTCCGGGGAGGTTCTTCCAACCCGCCCTGGGGAAAATGCCGCAGGTTTTTGCCAACCAAGTGCCTGGATTGCCCGCAATCCACAGATCGCTCTTCTCCATTCTTCAGTCCCGGAGGGACGGCATGTTGTAGCCACCGGTTTCAACCCGTGGAAAATGGAGCGTAGCCACCGCAAGCCCCGGAGGGGCGACATGAGCTTGTCGCGCGCGGATTCCTATCGTCCCTTAACCCGTGCTCCCGCTTCCAGCCTGATCTCCCGCTTCGTACTGGCCCAGCCAATGCTCGAATTGTTAGCAGCTTGCACTTTCACGACAGGGCAGTCATGGAGCGGTTCTTCTGGTCGCTCAAGCGCGAATGGACAAAGTTTGAGTCCTTCGCCGATATGGAGGAAGCAAGGCTCAGCGTGTTCCAATACATCGAAACGTTTTACAACTCAAAGCGAATCACCAGACTCTCGACTACAAAACGCCAAACGAGTTTGAGGCAATACATCAGGATTCCCTAGCCATATAAAATCACAAATCGTGAGTCCGCCAGTCCTGGGCTATCGCACTTGTCACCCAAACATGTGTCTTCACGTTCCAATAAGGGGCTTATTCATTTCATCCGAAAGTAAATAGCACTTGGCCGTTTCATCTTCATTCCGAAATAAAATAAACCCGTCCTCATAGAGTGGAGTCAGGCCGATCCATTCGCTCAGTCTTTGTGTGTGTTATCAGGGCCCGACACCTCTTCTTTTCCTTTTGCTGTTAATTCGACAGTAGCGCAATCATCATGAATGTGCAGTTCAACTAGTCCCTCATTGGCCAACTCCTTGACGACCGATAGTGATCCGTTCTCGACAAACGGTGTCCACTCCACCTGCCCTCCACCAGATTCGATATACACGAGAACCTCGCCGCGCGTCATCTTTCGGTCGAGGTATTCTTTAATTCTGTCTCGCCCCTTATCTGTGAGTGAAATCACGACGTCGTCGCCGGATTCGTTCTTATTCAAACAGCCTTCTCTAACGAGCTCTACAACAATCGGGAGAGCCCCGAATTCGACAAGCGGATACCAAGTAATTGACCCGCCATGGACGTCCACGATTTTCAACACTCCATCTTGCGTCATATTGTCCTCACTCAACCCATATCAGGAATTGACTCGCAACTCGGTATACAGATTCTTGACGTGCTCTTCGACTGGAATGCGGTATTCAAGAAGAGTGGCATATTGTGCATTTAGGTAACGAGACGGGTTTGGTCTTCCAGAAACGGACCCCATATGCCGCAGTCGAACCATCTCACGCAGTTCGTGGGCGTAGAAGTCTTTGTGAATTTGCGTAGGTTCCATTTCGCCACGAGCGATCTTCCTTAGTTCACGAATCATAATGTCATTGGCAGCAAATGTATTGCCTTTCTTGTCCCGGAAGCGCGACAAATGCTGTTCAACAGCGTCGACACCACGATCTGTAATTTTGATCAGTCGAGTCAATTACATTGCCTAGTATCTTAAAGACGCAACTTGTTGCTATGTCGAACCGGTTGCACTGCTGGATGTCGCTTGCGCTGGTGCCGACCGTAGAGACGTAGATCGTCATTGCATTGAAGCTTGACTTCGCAGGACAGCCTGATCGCGCCTCTTTTCATTGTAAACCCGAACTGTCGCTAGATCGGTCTTTGGACCAGATCGCATTTACTAGCAATCATTTCACACGCTCAACTACGGGGCCGTTTGGACCTAGGGAAATATCAAACAATTCCTGACATTTGACACGCACTGTCTTTTCCCATGTCACTTCCTCAGTGCAGATGTCATACACCGCTAGAGTGCTGTACCCCCCCAAGTTCTTCTCCAGCGGTTCGAGTTTCCGTCGTCGTCACGCGGTGATGTTCATTGCTTCCAGGTAATGTAGCCGCTCCTGTCACCACTGAGCCACATTGTCCACATTTCATAGCCAAGGCTGTCACTGAGAATATCCATGTCGATCTTTCTGAAGCGTTCGGCCACTCGGCTTGCCCCTACCTTGTATGAAAGCTTAACAAACACGTTTCGCTTCCGGAC
>JBCCEO010000173.1:0-11923 GCA_039030255.1 Planctomycetota bacterium
AAAACCAACCGTCGATCGATGCGATTTCTTCGGACTCAATTTCAAGGACTTCGCAAAGCAGGCCGAACGAAAACGCGTGAGTCTAGCCAGCGCAAGGGTTGGCATCATTCTCTCCTACAAAACGGAAAGTACCCCAAACAACCTGGGGCTGACCTGGAATCGATTCAATAATTACATTTGGACGATCAACATGGTCATCTTTGCCTTCGATGAGATCTCCAAGACTACACTTTCCCGCTTGGATTCCAGCAATACCTATCGCTGGGAGAATCCTGGCGAGCCCGAGTTGCCACCTGTGCTGCCGGTGGTTGCCGAGCTGCCGGCCGAACCCAAATGGTCACTTCCTGTCGCAACACTCGGTTGCATCCTTGCGTGTCCTTTGATTTTATTGATGATAAGGCTCTTAGCTCCGAGCCCCAAAAGCTTCGGGATCGTTTTCATTTTGGCTCTAGTCGGCAGCATTGTTGGCTGGCCCTTTTTTCGATGGGAAGTGACGCAGCCCTTCTACACGCCGCCACCCATCGTTGGCACTGAGGCCAATTCGATATTTTCTGCTTTGCACGAAAACGTCTATCGAGCTTTCGATTATCGTAGGGAAGAAGATATTTACGATGCATTGGCCGTAAGTATCGACGGGGAACTCTTGGAAGACATTTATTTGCAGATCCGAAAAGGATTGGAAATGCAAGAACAAGGAGGGGCGATTTCAAAAATCGCAGAAGTGGAGATTCTTAAAGGGAACATGCTGACGCCCGAGGAAGCTCAACAAGAGCATGATGATTCAGGACACTCAAGACGCTTTACGTACAAGGGGCTTTGGAATGTCGCTGGCACCGTCGAGCACTGGGGACACATTCACGCTCGAACCAACCAGTATGAAGCTCGCTTTGAAATCGAAACACGAGAAAACACCTGGAAAATAACCAGCTTGGATTTATTGGCGGAAGAACGCGTGAGTTTTGAGACTAGCTTGCGCGGCCTATAAAACAGAAGCTTGAAGGCGAGATTCGAGCAGTTAACAATTCAGTCTTAGAACTTTGAACCTATTAAGGAACAGACATGAGAATCCGAAAGGGCAGGTTTGAGGCCTTTTATTTCACTGTGGCCATTTGCCTGATGATCCTACCCACAATCGCATGGGCAGAGAATAACACCGAAGTGACCAAGCGGGTTGGCCACGATATCGAATACTTGGCCTCCGATGAATTGGAAGGGCGCGGCCCAAGCACCAAGGGCTTGCAGATCGCCGCCGAGTACATTCGTGACGAGTTTAAGAGTTTAGGGCTCAGTAGTGGTAGTGAAGACGGCAGCTACATGCAGCCCTTCGAGATTACTATCGGCACGGAAATGGTGAAGGCGAAAACCTGGTTGGTCTTGCGTGGGCCGGATGGCGAAGAACTCAAGCTGGAAACAGGTGATGATTTTCAAGCTCTTGCAGTCGGAGGCGACGGCAATGCAAAGGCGGACGTAGTCTTCGCCGGCTACGGTATCTCAGCCCGGCGAGAGAATTACGACGACTATGCCGACTTCGATGTGGAAAACAAAGTCGTTCTAATAATTCGACGCGAACCGCAACAAGGCGATGAAGACAGCGTATTTGACGGCAAGAATGTTACTCGACACTCCTACATCACGACCAAACTGAAAGCCGCGCAAGATCGTAAGGCTGCTGCAATCCTGCTGGTAAACGATCCCTTTAGTACCGAACAAGCCGAGAAAGACGATCTCACCACTCCAGATGGATTTGGCACGGTCGGTGTCGGCATGCCCATCGCTCATATGAAGCAAGATGTTGCAAACAAGCTGCTTTCGAACTCGCCCATTAAGACTTCCGAAGGAGACGAGCTAGCGACGATCGAAGCGATTGAGGACACAATTGACGAAACATTGGAGCCCATGTCGCAGGCCATGGAAGGTTGGACGGCAGAGTTTGAGTTCACGTTCGAAAGAGTCAAAGCGGAACTTGTGAACGTGGTTGGAATCCTGGAAGGCGAAGGGCCTCTTGCAAATGAAACTGTCGTGATTGGCGCCCATTACGATCACTTGGGTTTCGGACCCTATGGATCACGACGCCCCAACGAGCGAGCCGTGCACAACGGAGCGGATGACAATGCCACAGGCACCGCCGCCGTGATGGAATTAGCGCGCCGATTTGCAGGGCAAGAATCGAAACCCAAACGACGGATGGTGTTCGTGGGTTTTAGCGGCGAAGAGCGCGGACTTATCGGTAGCAACTTCTATGTGCGAAACCCCCTCATTCCATTGGAAGACACGATCGCGATGATTAACTTCGACATGATCGGCAATCTGAAGAAGGATGGCTTGCAATTAGGCGGAGTGAGAACGGGCAAAGAGTTCCCAGCATTGGTGGAAAAAGTTGTTGCCGACGCTGGGATGAAAGTTAACACGTCGATTGGTATGGGTGGAAGTGACCACGCTGGTTTCTTCCGAAAAGGAATCCCAGTGATGTTTTTCCACACTGGACTCACGGATCTATACCATACACCCGAGGACGACTTTGAGACCATCAACGTTGACGGGGTGGTGAAAACTATTGGCTTTGCCGAACGTGTACTTCAGGAAGTAGTAAGCATGCCTGAACGTCCAGAACTTGTTCGAGGCGGTGGTGTGAACCCACGTGCCCGCGGCGCAATGGCCTATCTCGGAGTCGTACCGGACTATTCGACGGAAGCAGCAGATGGCCTGCCGCTTAGCGAAGTCAACGAAGATGGACCGGCTGCCAAGGGCGGATTAGAAGCTGGCGACGTAATCACCAAAATCGGGGACGTACCAGTGGCCGACATTCAAGGGCTTTCATCTGGCCTTAGAAAGTACAAACCTGGCGAGAAAGTCGACATCATCGTAACCCGAGGCGAAGAAGAGAAGACCTTTGAAATTACTCTGGGTCGAGCGCCAAGACGCTAAGAGAAGCGCTAAGGAGAGCGCTAAGTACGAAGTTGACATGACAGCACGGCCGTAGACTTTCACCGGCGGTGATTTTTGCACCCTCCCAGTCCGAGTTCAGCGAGATTGGGAGGTTTGGAGCCCACTGGCCTTAGAACCTGCTGCGCGGGGCAGTTAGGCCGATCATTCCTGTTTTCAAACTCCTAGACTGCACAACCTCCATTAAGCGAGTGAAGCTAGGCAGAGAAACAGGTGGCAGGGCGAGAATGCTTACTGAAAAGTCACGCTGTATCTTAGAAATAGCTATCTTGAGAAAGAATATTGGCCCATACTTGAGCGGTGCCATTTTCGCGCATTACCGTAGTTGTACTTGGAACCAACTTGATTTGAGCCTGTCAAATCGGTAGCATCCAAACGGCTCCCGAGCAATTTGGAGCGCAATTCAGATTTTAGCGGTCCCAGGATTTAATGAATTCGATCTATGAATTCAATCTATCGCAGTAAATTCAACAGTCTCCTCTCTCGGATCTGCCGTGGGACTCAGATTGCGCTAGCATTGTTGCTTGCGGTGGTCCCGAATTTCTTCCTCGAACCTTGCTGCTGCATCGCACAGGATATTTGCTGTTGTGTCGCAGAACAGCCAGGATCGGATGAAGCCGCTCAACTGTCCTGCTGCACTTCGAAAAAAGAAGAAATTTGTTGTAGTGACAACTCTTCTTGCCAGGATTGCTCAGATTCCAAACCCTGCTCAGATAATGCTTCAACAGAACCAGAAGGATCATCTAAGGGTGGATGCAAAGACTGCGGCGGTGGGCTGCAGTTAGAGCCCTTCGAACCAAGAACCTCCTCTCTCGCACTCCCATCGCTGGAGTGCGATCTTCTAGTCACCCAGTCAATTGGAACGTATTCGGTCCTTGATCGAATTCAACTCGTTCCTCTAAGTCATCAACGTCGGCAAGCGTTGTTGGGCGTTTGGATTGAATAGGCGAAGTCCATTCGGCTTCATTCATTTAATTCAAACTTTTAAAACTGGAGGACGTTATGTCCAAACTTCTTTTAGGCCTCTCCGTTGGGGCAATGATGTTGTGCTTGATCGTTGGCTGCGCTGATAGCGTTGAGGATCCCGTAGCAAATGCTGAGGCCACGCCTCCTGCAACTCCTGACTCAGGAAAAGTCTGCACCGATGGCTGTTGCGAGACAGGTTGTTGTAGTAAGGGTTGTTGCGAAGAAGAATGCTGCGGTGCTGAGTGCTGCTCAGAACAATGTTGCAAAGACACTTGTTGCCAAACGGAAGTGGCGGCGTGCACAGACGGCTGCTGCGAAACAGGCTGCTGCAGTAAAGATTGTTGCAACGAAGAATGCTGTGGTGCTGAATGCTGCAAAGAACAGTGCTGCAAGGATGCCTGCTGTCAGTCGGCCGAGGCTTGCTGCGAAGATGGTACTTGCGAAAAGTGCACTACGGCAGCCGAGTCGCAGCCAGGAGATTCTGAATAGGCAACGAGTTTCGTAAAAACTCTTGTTCTGTAAACAAAGAGCAGCCCGAGTCCTAGGACTTGGGTCGCTCTTTTTTTATGGAGCCACCAGTACCTAGCTGCTCTATGTGGCCGCATATGGCCGAACTGCATTCCCCAAAGCGTACCGCATTCCGAAACGCCGGAAGGACGGAGGAGTGATCCGCCTCACCAACGTCTCGAGAGGCAAATTGGACTCGGACGCTGCGCGCGCCGAGTCGCAAGGACTTGTCGCTTACTACAACTTCGATCAACCTCACGACGCTCCAGCCATAGACGCAGTCGAGGACTTTTTCCCATCTCTCGTCCGAGCAGCGCTGCTGGCAAGTAGTAACTAGCACACCCACGCGACGCTGTCGTATTTCAGTTCCACTTAAGAAGTAGGATTCTTACTCATTAAGTTGCAGTACGAGAGGTTTCTTGGTGACGATCTTGACTTCGGATCCTTTGCTGCGATCCGTCATCCGATCCTTGGGGGAAGCAAACCAGCGAATATCTAACTCTCCTTCCGCCTTGTTTTGCCACCGGTTCTCCCAGACTGCTGATTCAAAACGACCTTCTGAACTGACGTGACCTGCAAAGGCGGGGAAACCGAATGGCTTGATGACATATGCGGCGACATATCCACTCTGGACGGGTTGACCATCCGCCTGCAGTAGTTTGCCAGAAACCTTTGTCTGCTTTGGCAGGTTGAATTCAATATCGAGTTCGTCACGTGGCTCGACCTGTAGTTTCTTGGAGGCGGGGTATCGGTAGTCTTTTTGAATCCATCCCGGCAGAACAAATACTTGAAGATCAAGCGCCCCCGGGAAAACCTTGGCCGAGAACTCACCATCTTTGCCAGTCAGCACTGCCTGGCGATTGTTTCCATCCCGAATTGAAATCCTTGCACCCGGGACGCCTTCTTCGCCCGCAACAATACGACCAGTTATTGGAACCGTTTGTACAAGAGGCAGTGTCAACTTGGTCAGCTTGTCTTTTTCGATGAAAGGAAGCTGTTCAGGGACTTTAAAACGTAGCTCGTGGGTCATGTTACCCACAAGAGAGAGCGACAATTGTCCTGGCACTAGGTTGGCGAATTCGCACATCCCTTCGGAATCGAACTTCGCCCTATAGGTCGACTCGGCTGGATTAGCCTCGACTTGCACTAAAATAGATCCATTGAAGTCGCGAGCCCGATCAAAATTTTCTAACGTAACCCGCAGCTTTCCTGTACGTACTAGTTTTATCTTTTTGATTCGACTTGGGAAAACCTGAGTTCCATACTCCGCAGAAGTGACTTTCACCGATCTCAGAAGTTTTTCGTTGCATCCCACAAGCTGCACATTTCCATTTTCATCCGCAATAACGGCCAGCCCGTTTGCGATAGCATCTGGCAGAAAGCCAGAAAGCCCCGTTTTGACATCAGACTCGTAAACTCCGTTGGGCATCTCGTAGGCATAGGGCTGGACACTCACTTCAGCAGCAGGGACTCCGTTTGGTAGCGAGATACTGAACTTTGGATTGTCCTCAGCAAGTTCCTCAAGGCAAATCTTGTGCAACTTGCGATCCATGTTACTCACGCATTTCAGTTGATACCCTGGAGCCCAAGCCCACAGGTGCTCTCCATTGATAGCCGTGTCTGACTCTTCGTACGTGAGTCGAAAATTGCCTTGTAGATCCGTCAAAACCTCTTTGAATAAATCCAGTTTCTCCGGATTCCAGACGCGACAAAGTACTTTGGCACCCGGAATCGGATGACCAGCAGTATCGACGACTGTCCCCATCGTGATCCGCGTCTGCACCTGAGCCACGGCTGGACTAGCGAGAAAAACGAGCAATAGAAGCAAAGAACGGAACATAGCGTTGCCTACACTTAATTTTCGTTTGATGAAGAAATGAACTTGCCGCTAACGTCACCGATGCAATCGGAGACTTAGACTCATTATTGAATCCTCTCAAGCAAATTCAAGTATTACCGGTTCGCTACGAGGAAATTCAAAGTTTCCGTGCTTTCCAACAGCTGCGAAGAAACTTGAGTCAGATCCATCGCTTCGTTCGCTCCGATTCCTTGTGTCCGCACGCAAGCATAAGGTGGATGGCGGTAGGTCTTGCAGAGCTGTTTCAGCGGCTAGCCCCATCTGAATGCTGATCTCGAGCTCTTAGAACCAAGCTAAGCTCCAGTGAGTACTGTGAAAATTTGCAGATTCCTGAGGAAGAATTGTCGAGCATTGAGTTGGCGGGGCAAATGAGCGTTGAGCAGAGGAACGTGAGCATCGTACAGATCTCCGTCGAGCCGCACGATGCTCGCACAAAGAATTCATGTGGATCTTGAAAGGTTCGTCTTTAGCACATTGAGAACTGCGATTCTTGGTACACCCTGGGAAATCAAGGATTTGCGGGGCTCAAAACCATGTCGAACGAGACTAAAATCCTGCCTAACGTGGGGGTTCCCGGACTCCGTGCGCTTGCCGATGCGGTTTTGGCTCCATTCGTGAAGACGATTTGTCGGCACAAGAAGCATCAGAATTGGATGCGATTATCAATCAGATTGACGAACTCAATCTTCTAAAAGTGCGTGCTGAATACACTTGCGTCAGCAGAGAAAAGATCAAGGTTCGTGAGCCGGCGCCGTGTGCTAATCAGCAACAGCGTCGACAATGCTTGCCAGGATAGTTCTTCAGGACGCAGAGCCATTTCCAGCTGATCTCGCAAATTGTCGCCATACTCTGATTTGGGCACAACTATTTCCGTGTTCAATTGAGTTGAGCACAAAGGAAGCTTGAGTCGATAGCGTACCTGCGGTCGCATTAACAGCGACTGGTTGGCTATATCATTGAGGGTGGAAGCAAGTTGCCTTGACTTGCCTCGTAATACGCGTAACAGGCGCGATAAGCGTGGCGTCCGCTCTGGGCTCCCACCAAGCACTTAGGACACCTTGTTGCTTCCAGGAAAGAACGCTGCCATAACTTGGAGTGCTCAAACAGCCTCGTAATTTCGATAGTCCAAGAATGGTTTATTGCTGACGCATTTAACTGACTTTTTTGGAAATTCGTCGAACCGCCAAGCAAGGATGCTGGGATTTTGGCACAATGCAATCCCCCCAAATATGAAGCTCTTTCCGCGAGGTTTGCAAGTGGATTCTCGGAATTTGGTTTTTAGTGAAGGCTCGTCCGATAAGTTTTGGAACATCGAGCTGGAAGACTGCTCCCACACCGTCAACTATGGCCGGGTTGGAACCAATGGACAAACCAAGACAAAGGAGTTTGGTAGCGAGGAGGAGGCTCGCAAGTCCTACGACAAACTAGTCGAACAAAAATTGAAAAAGGGCTATGAAGACGCTGCTGGTTCCTCCAGCCCCGCGAAGAAAAAAGTCACGCCAAAGAAAAAGAGCGCGACAACGAGCAATACGACTTCTAGCAAAAAGGATTCAGCAACCACGAAGAAAGCCACAACAAAAAAGGCTGCCACGAAGAAGTCCGCACCCGAAAAGGCTTCCCCTTCTAAAGAAACACAGCCCGCCGGGGAACCTGCGATCGTGGCCGATCTCCGTGTGACCTCCGAACTTGGGCTGGAACCCCAAGACTATTATGCGGCGAGTTTTGAACATCATGAGGTTTTAAAAATCGGCAAAGCCAGTGAGGCAGATGTTGAGGCTCAAGTCGAACTCCTGTCCAAAATGCGACCAGACAACTACGGTTGGGATTTGAAGTTTGAATCACTGGACCTGCAACCTCCGCTTCCTAAAGAAGAAGCGCATTTTTGGTTTGTCGCCATGACGACAAAGAGAAAACGACTGGGCAACCAAAAGGAGGTGCAACAATTCGCAAAGAAACTGGCGAGCAGTGAAAAATTCACTGGCAAGATCTCTTTCGCTAAGGCCGCCGAAACGGTTTCCACTTGCGAAGGCGGCGTGCCTGAAGCGTTTATGAACACCTTGACGGGGCTGTTTGACACCGAGTCCATTATCAAGATCGTGCTGAAAGCTTGCACAAGCAATCGCAAGAGAAACTACGATCTTTCGCATCTCACGGTGTCACTTTGCCAGAGTTTTCGTAAGCATGTTGTGCCCTACATCCCCAAGAAACAAATCCCTGCGTTAAAGAAGCTTGTACTCAAAACGCTCGACGTATCCTATGAGCCGCCAGATTCTTACAGCAGCTTCAATCCAGAACATTATCTTGCCGCCGCCTTAGGGATGCACAAAGAAATTAGGCAGTTCGTGGCAAACTGGCCCGACGACAAGTACACGAGCGACGAAGAATGGGCCTCGCATTACCAAAGTCCCGAATCGATTCTTTGCGGGCTCGGATCAGCGGAAGAAGTCGAGGCCGAATATCGTCGGTTGAAAATCAAAATCCGTGAGCCAGAGGAAGGCAAAGTCTTGCTGGCCTGCACGGGATTTAACTGCCTCGACATTTTGGGCGACCAAATCTGCAAGCTAAGCAATAGAGAGGACGCCGCGAAACTGATGAATGTGCTAGCTGCAGTGCGTGCCCCAGAAGCGGCAGAGCCAATCCTGCAATGTCGACTCGAATCCAAAGCACCTGCAATCGCACGCGATTGGCTCGACGCCAATGTAGGAAACGCAGTCGCGGGCTTGCTGGAAACAGCTGCAGGTAAAGGGAAGCTTGCCGACGCAGCTGTCGAATACTTGCGAGGCGTCAAACGTAATGGGCACCTCGACCTCATCACTAAGCAGCTTGGCAAACTCAAGAAGAAGCCAGCGGTCACAGAAAAAGTAACGCGCGAAGTCATCGACCATGTCGAAAAAATCTACGAACCTTTGACGGACAAGAACACACCGAAGTGGTTGAAAACAGCTTTGGAAGCCAACACCGCAACGAAGAAGCCCAAGTTGCCCTCTTGGGCGGATGTGACTCAGCTACCTTCGTTGATCGTCGAAGACACCAAGAAGACCGAATGCCGACTGAACGACGAACAGCTGCAATCCGTTGTCGAATCACTCGCTTGCACCGACATAACCGAAAAGCATCCGCTGTTGGTTGCCCTCAAGGAAAACGTGACTCGCACATCGCTTGATGCTTTTGCATGGCGAATGTTTGAGACGTGGCAGGAGGATGGATCTGTATCCAAGAACAAGTGGGCCATGGGAGCAATCGGTCATCTGGGCGACGACGAATGCGTGATGAAGCTGACTCCGATGGTCCGTGTTTGGCCCGGGGAGAGCCAACATGCTCGCGCCGTTTTCGGCTTACAGTGCCTTCGCGGCGTCGGTACCAGCACGGCTTTAATGCAGCTGTCCGGAATCGCGCAGAAACTCAAATTCAAAGGATTGAAAACAAAAGCCGCTGCCTTTGTGGAGGAAATTGCTAAAGAAAAAGGCATGACCCGAGCGGAGCTAGAAGATCGCGTGGTTCCAGATTGCGGGCTCGATGAACACGGCAAACGTGAGTTCTCCTTTGGCGATCGTTCGTTCTCCTTTGTTCTAGGCGGCGACCTCAAGCCCATGGTTCGGGACGAAGCTGGCGAGGTTCGTCCCAATCCGCCGAAGCCCGCTGCGAAGGATAACCAAGAAATCGCCGAGGCTTCGCTGGCGGAATGGAAATTGATCAAGAAGCAGATCAAGGAAGTTGCAACGCTGCAAGCAGGCAGGTTGGAACAAGGCATGGTCACTGGCCGCCGATGGCCGCTCGCCGACTTCGAATCCTTGCTGGTCAAGCACCCGCTAGTCACGCACCTAGTGCAGAAGCTTATTTGGGGAGCTTTCGATGCCAAAGGAAAACACAAACTTTGCTTCCGCGTGACCGAAGAAAAAGACTTCGCGGACAACAACGACGAAGCTGTCGAAATCGCTTCCAATTATCAAATCGGATTGATGCACCCCTTAGAATTGAAGGAAGCCGAAAAGGGCAAGTGGGGCGAAGTGATGAGCGACTATGAGTTGATCGCTCCCTTTCCGCAACTTGGGCGGGAAGTCTACTCCATCGACAAGCTCAACAAGAGTGCGAAAGAAGTGCCTGGATTCGATGGTATTTCCTTATCCGCGCCAACCATGGTCTTTACGCTCGAGAAACTCGGCTGGGTGCGAGGCGAAGCCATGGATGGAGGCTGTTTCGATGAACATAGCAAGCAGTTTCCCTCCGCCGATGTGACTGCCGTCATCCACTACGAAGGCGTCGCTGGCATGGGCTACATTGATCCAGACGAAACTCTGGATGTAAAATCTGTCCTATTCTGCAAAGGCATGCGTGAGCCGTCTGGATACGGCTGGGGCAATAAGAAAATTTGTTTCGTCAAGGATGTTTCACCCATCGTCCTGAGCGAGGTACTAGCTGACTTGCATGTCCTCCAGTCCAAGGTCAAGTAGATAACATGGCGAAACGAAAACCGGCATCCAAAAGCACCAAGGCCAAGGAAACGACCACAAAACTGCAAAGGCCGCCAGCAGAACAGCTGTATGCGAGCGAGCTAGCGGAGCTTGAAGCCAGCAGCGCTGGCGAGCCTCTACCGGATGGTTGGCGGATGACGCCTCGTGCCGTCCTGGAATTCATTCTTGGTGATGGTAGCGAAGCTAGGCCAGCCAAGTTCGTGGGGAAGCGTTCTTTCCTTGAGCGTTGCATTGTCTCGCTGGCCACCAATCGCGGATTGATGCTTATCGGTGAACCCGGGACGGCCAAGAGCTTTTTAAGTGAACTGCTAGCCGCTGCCATCAGCGGAGATTCCACGTTAACCATACAAGGTAGCGCGGGAACTACCGAGGACAATATCCGCTACTCGTGGAATTATGCTTTGCTGGTTGCAGAAGGGCCAAACGACAATTCCTTGGTTCCAGCTCCGCTCTACTTGGGCATGACTCACGGTAAGCTCGTACGCTTTGAAGAAATCACACGCTGCGCACTCGAAATCCAAGATGTGATGTTATCGGTTTTGAGTGATCGTGTGATGGCCATTCCTGAACTTCCCGAAGATTCACGAACGTTGTATGCCAATGCTGGATTCAATATCATCGCAACGGCTAATACTCGAGATCGCGGCGTGAATGAAATGAGTGCTGCTCTCAAGCGACGATTCAATTTCGAAACGGTGCATCCAATTCCTAACATTCAGGACGAAATGGCACTGGTCAGCCGAGAAACCAATCGGACTTTAGAGTCCGCAGGTGTTCCTGTGGTAATTGACGACGACTTGACCGAGCTGATCGTGACCACGTTTCGCGAATTGCGACTTGGCAAAACCGTCGAAGGAAAAGGGATCGACTCTCCGTCGACAGTCCTCAGCACGGCAGAAGCTGTCGGGACGGCGCATGCCGCCGCAATTCACTCCTACTATTATGGCGACGGAAACATAACTCCCGAACATCTCGCGAGGCACTTGGTTGGCAGTGTGCTCAAGGACAATCCGGAAGATATCAAGAAAGTCCGCCACTACTTTGATCACGTCGTCAAGAAACGCCGCAAGGGTGCTTGGCCCACATGTAACGCCCGTACCAGAGTTCTGCATCAGTTTGGTTTCGTGACCAGCGAAGATGACCACGCCGTACACCCACTTGGTGTTGCGTAACTTGC
>JBCCEO010000174.1:0-11866 GCA_039030255.1 Planctomycetota bacterium
CATAAATGCTGTCACCCAGCTTTTGCTTTGAATCTACCTCGGTATCTCCGCCGTTTCTCCATTGCTCCAGGTCGTCTATGCAGATTTCTATCTTGGTATAGATATTCTGCTTAGGTGCGGTGGCCGATAAAGCCGCATTGCGATCCGATTCCGAATCTCCGGGAGGTTCTCCAGCGGCATTGGAATCCCCTTGATCTGGGTTTTCTTTCACTTCCCCCTTGCTCGGCTCCGGACTACCTCGATCAGGTTGCTTGGGTTCCGTTCTTGGGCCACCGCGTCGTAGAGCTGTAATACCATCGGGTCCAGGTGATCCATCGTTCGCACCGGAGGAAGAGGTCGATTCCGCTGCATTTCCTCCGCTGGATTCTCCGCCATCATTGGATGTCCTGCCCGTTGCTCCAGTATCGCCCGAGTCAGTATTGCCTTGAGTGCTGCGGCTGTCCGATCCTTCGCTTGCCGAAGCATTGGGGTCGCCAAGGGTGCGTGTCATGGATCCTTCGTTCCCATCTGGAACTCCATTCGGATTTCCATTTGGGTCACCCGAATCCCTAGATCCAGATCCCCCGTACTTCTCGTATTCTTCGTAAACGCTCGGGTCGTCTGGATCTCCCCCATCATAGTCGCCGTACTCGCCCGAGGATTCTCCGGCATTCTCCCAATCTTCCTCGGCAGGCGAATTGGACTGATCTCCGCCTCCATTTCCGCCGGCTGCTGTTCCTGTTTCCCCCTCTTCATCGTCCCCTCCCTCTGGGTGGAACTTTTCGGGTACTAGCCAGGGCGCGTACTTGGCGACGACAGGACCAGCCCCACCAATATCCTTGCCGAGCAAATGCCAAATCAGAATAAGCGCAATGGGAATCGCCGCGAGTCCGCCGAGCACGATTTGGATCATCGACCAGAGTGGCGAACGATCCTTACGTTTCATCTTTTCGAACTGTTCGTAAGTAATCGGCTCTACCGATGTAAACTGCTGTTTCGGTTTTGCTTCGTCCTCTGCGTCGCGAATTTTCAGCTCTTCGTCGTCATCAATATTCGCCGCCGGACGTACGGGCTGGTTGCCGGAAAGCGAGCCAGCTGATACCGTTCCAGCAAGTGGACGCGATACTTCGCGAAAGTCGGGTTTCTCAGAAGCCAATTTGATTTCATCACCAGGATCTGTCACAACCTTCCAAAATCCGTACTGACTTTCTAGCAGGTCGATCAGTACAAATTCTTCCTCACACTTTGGACAAGCTAACTTCGCCTTTTCCGATACTCCGGACTTCAACACAAGAGTTTTCTGGCATTTGGCGCAAGGCAGTAGCTGAATCACAGGAAGGTCCCGGAGGGTGAGAATGGGAAATACCTATAATTTAGGTACGGGTATTGGGGGCAGGAACCAAAGGTAACGACTTGGCCTGCTAGATGCACCATATTTAGTAGAAATCTTGCCCAGAACGCCAAAAAACACGAACCGAACTTCAAAATCCTTGTCCTAACTGGCAGAGTTGCAAATGAGCTCGCACAAATTCTCACATTGGCTCATTCGTCCCAGTAAAGCACTCTTAGGTTTGCTGGGTGGAATCGGCGAGCAAATCTCACTCTTAGAAAATGCCGTTGCAAGGCATGCTCAGTTTGGGCTCGATCAGTCTTCTTCGCCGACTAAGGCCCGCGCGCTTTCGACGAGCTTCTCCATCGGGAAGGGCTTTCTAAGGTAGTCGTTGACTCCGAGCAACTCAGCATACTGCTGATGGCGATTTCCTTCGTTCCCCGTGATCATAATCACTTTCACCGATTCGTTGCCATCGCGACGCAATTGTTCGAGCACCAAGAATCCGCTCCGTTTTGGCATCATCATGTCCAGGACAAGCAGGTCGGGAGTATTTTTTTCAGCCATCGCCAGGCCCTGATTCCCATCCCGAGCCACCAACACTTCAAAACCATTTCCTTCCAAGGCATAACGCATCGCCTCAATGACTTCGGCGTCGTCATCGACAAGCAGCACCTTGGGGTTGGATTTCGAAGGGTTTGTTTTTGTACTCATGGCAGTTACCGCTGAATCGCGTAAAGTGGATTGCTTTACGTCGAAAATCAAAGCTTAAAATAGTGAACTATCAAATCTCGAAATTGATTTCGACGCTTTCCAATTATAGACGCCAAACTCAAGAAGTCCCACATCCGTCGCACTTCAATCTGCTCGTATTCTGAGCCACTTTTCTTCAAAACCACAATTCAATTTGGATCATCTTTTTCGTGAACTCAAAAACTTCACTTGAACAGCAAATATTAGATTTTGTCTATCATCCCAACTTTCAACCCATGAAGCCCAAAGCAATTCATCAGGCTTTGGGCTTGGATCCGGATGACTATCCCGATACGCGCAAAAAAATTAAGCGCATGGTGCAGAACGGTTCGCTAGCGTACGGCGGCAACCATTTGGTTATTCCGCCTGAAATGATGACTGGCGATCCCAAGTTAACACGCGGTAAGTTTCGCCAAGCTGCGGCGGGCTTCGGCTTCGTTCGCCCCGTACCAACCGGAAAACTGGGCTCGGTGGAAGACATTTTCATTCCCGAGAGCGCCACAGGCTCTGCGATGGAAGGCGACCTTGTACAAGTTCGCATTCGCTCCAGTCGACGTGGCCAGGAAGGCGAGATTGTAGACGTATTGGAACGAGCCCGACGCCAATTCGCGGGCTCCTATGGTGTTCAGCATGGCAAATCTGTTGTTTGGCTCGATGGCGTTGCCCTTGGATCTCCGGTTGAAGTCGGTGATGTGCGTGGATTGCCAGTCGAAAAGGGCGACAAGGTCGTGGTGGAACTTGTCAAGTTTCCTGAGGGCCTAGAAGTCGGTGAGGGCGTCATCCTGGAAGTGCTTGGATCAAGCAAAAATCCTGCCGTCGACACGTTAGCGGTAATGCGACAATACGGTCTGGAAGAAGAATTCCCTAACGAGGTCATCGAAAACGCAAGGCAGCTCGCCGACGAGTTTCAAGAAGGCGAGATACCAGAAAACCGTCGCGATCTGACCCAAGTACCAACACTAACGATCGATCCGTTCGATGCACGAGACTTTGATGACGCAATCTCTCTAAGCAAGAACGAAAAAGGCAATTGGGAACTCATGGTGCACATTGCAGATGTCGCACATTTCGTTCCGGTTGGAACTGTGCTAGACGAAGAAGCTAAACAAAGGGCAACAAGCGTTTATTTGCCAGATCGCGTTATCCCGATGTTACCGGAATTAATTTCAAACCATCTCGCCAGCTTGCAACCGGATCGCGTTCGGCTAACCAAAACAGTGCTCATGGAGATGACGGAAACTGGTACTGTTTTGCATCAAGAAGTCTTCAATTCTGCGATTCACAACGACAAACGGCTCACCTACGAACAAGTCGACCAGTTTTTAGATGATCGTGAACCTTGGCAAGAAAAGCTCGAACCGCCAGTCTTCGAACTCCTCGCCCACATGCACAGCTTGGCAATGGTTCTACGCAAGAATCGAAATGATGACGGCGCGCTGGAACTTCACATGCCGGAAATCAAAATCGAATTGGATAAATCTGGCAAAGTCAAAGGCGCCAAGATTACTGAACACACCGAGAGCCACCAGATCATCGAAGAATTCATGCTTGCAGCCAACCAAGCCGTCGCAATGTGGCTGGATGATCTCGAGATCCCATTCCTCCGCCGCGCACATGCTCCACCAGAAAGACGAAAACTTCAAAAGCTCAACGAATTCATGCGCGACTTGGGCGTGAAGTGTGCCAGTCTGGAGAGCCGCTTTGAAATCCAAAAAGTTCTACAGCAAGTACGTGGTAAACCAACTGAGTACGCCGTGAACTATGCGATTCTAAAGTCCATGAGCAAGGCCGTGTATCAACCCGAGATGGAGATGCACTATGCGTTACAATTCGACCACTATTGCCACTTCACTAGCCCGATTCGCCGTTACCCCGACCTTCAAGTGCATCGGACGATCAACCGCCTCCTCGAAGGTGAAAGAACACCCGGCGACCCTATGCCAGTATTGATCAACTTGGGCCACCACTGCTCGGATCAAGAGCAGAATGCTGAATGGGCCGAGCGAGAGATCATCAAAATCAAGCTGCTGCATTTCCTGAACAAACGAATCGGTGAATCGATGCCAGCGGTCATCAGCAGTGTTGTGCCGGAAGGATTCTACGTACGCGGAACGAGATTCCCAGCCGAAGGATTTGTATCTGTCAAAACACTCCCCAAGGACCGCTATCGCTTTGAACGCCGTGGTCAGATCCTGCAAGGCTTTCGAGGTAACAATCGCTATCGCCTTGGCGACGAGCTAACTGTGCGTATCGAAGAAGTCGATCTTGCTCGCCGAGTGCTTCTGGTGTCGGTAGAGAAAAACCATAGTGCAGCCCGCGAAGGCATGACCAGCAGCGCAAGAAGAAAACCCAAATCTGGAAAAGCAACACGCCGAACGCAACCAGGGCGGGGCACAAATGTGTCCGGCAAACGAGGTGCAAGTTCACCTAATAAAAGGCGTCGCCGGTAAACTCAGATTCCATCCTTCGCTGCCCAGGATTGCCGCTACGCAGCTCTGGGAGTCACCAACTCTTGCTGCACGTTATCTACCGTTTCTTGCGTAACCAACGGGTGCTCTTCAGCATACCCCACCATTAGTGTTAGGTCACAGAGTCTGTTGATCCGTCGTGGTACGCCTTCAGTAAGCAGATGAATTCTTTCGAGCGCTGGATATTCAAAGACCTCCGCCAAGTCCGCTCCGCAGACTCGAAGTCGATGCTCGATATATGCAATGCTCTCCTCAACGGTAAAGCGATTCAGCATACACTTGACGCTCATACGCTCATCGAGTGCATGATTTCGTTCGACATGACTTAGCAAAATGGGTTGGCCAACAAGAACCAAAGTCCAGGCACTTTCGCCCTCTGATTTTTTGGCTTCTAGATTGAGCAACAATCGTAGCGGCTCCAGGAGATTGTTTTCTTCAAGCAAATGCGCTTCGTCGACAACTAGAAGCGCATGCTGCCCTTTCTCAAGGTTCGCTCCTAGAAACTTCTCAAATCGGATCAAATTGCCGGATGGATTCTCCGACTCCTCGCCGCCTGCATCCAAGCAGTCTACGACGTATTGGAGGAGCTGGTGGCTGTCCATGTGAGGAAAAACCAAATTGCAAGTAGGTGCGAATTCTTGGCCCAGCTGGCGTGTCAAAGCGTCGACAACCAAGGTCTTTCCCATTCCGCTTTGTCCGCACAGAATTGCAGCCGAACGTCGATTTTCGATGGCATAGCGCAGTTTTAAGATCGCGGCCTGATGCGTTTCCGATGGATAATAGGCATCCGTCTCCAATCGATTTTCGAAAGGCCGGCGAGTAAGATTCCAGTGGTTCTCGTACATCTCAACAACCTAAGAGGTTACGTCCAGTAAAAACGATCGGTGCAAAGGGCTTACAATTCTAAGCGGCGAAATTCTCGACCAACCCAACACTTGCAACTCCTGATCGGCGAATGCGACGGATGCATGCTTCCACACGTTCGGGATTAGAAATGCGGTGATCCACAACAGTTACCACAGCGTTTATGATTCCTTGCTGAGCAAGACTGGAAACCAAATTCCGCGTGGACTCCATATGCCCCATATCGACGACTACCAGATCAAAACTCTCTGAGAGCTGATGGAGCATAAACGCTACGCGATTGTCCCCGGGCGCAAATTCATGCTCAGCGACAGGACTGAGCAAAGGTATCAACGTAATCTGATCGCGAATAGAATGCACAGCGACTTCTTCCAGCGGGAGCTGATTCAAGATCGCCGTACGCCAGTCAAAGTCGATATCCAAATTGGTTTGATATGACAGTGATGGATTCTCAATATCGCCATCGACGAAGGCCACCCGTAATCCACTTACCGCCGCCATCTTGGCGAGGCAGCAAGCCACAGTCGTGCGTCCTTCTCCGCCCTGCGGACTGGTCACCGCCAAGACTTGCAGGCCCTCGTGCGTCGCCCGGGCTAAGTTCGATGCAACCTTTTCCAAGCGAGATTCTCCACGACGCAGCAATTCTTCGCAGACAGCTGGCCACTGAAATTCGTCGACTTCCCAAGCCGCATTAAAACGCTTAGTTTGTGCTTGACGCAGATCTTCTTCCACCTCTCTTGCCTCCTCCCAACGCTGCGCGGCCAATTCTTCGTCGTAGTCGATCGAAGTCAGGCTCGGATGATCAAGCGAGTTTTCGGAATCGCCACTGTCTTCAAGATCTTCGTTGCTTTTCTCACCATAAGTAGGTTCATCCAATCGGAAGATCTCACCCGTCCGCCCTTTCTTCTGGGCATATTCTTCGATCAAATTTCGAACTTCGTCTACGGACAGAGCGGGGGCATCCGGAGGTTCTAGTCCTGGATGTTCGCTTACCGAAGGGTGGATGGATTCTTCTGAATCACCCGAGTGCTGGGAATTGTTTGACTCAATTGGCGTCTGTTCGTAATCCGAGAGTCCTTGCTCATCCCCCAAGTTGCCTTGATCATGATGATGGTCATCCTCTGGCCTAGACGCTGATGAATTGAAATCCGCATCGCTCGCAGAAGCAGACTGCGATTCTGGCGGAACCGGTTCCGGACTGGAATCTTGGTCGCCACCTTCGGTATTGTTCGCCCCATCCCCAACGGAAGGAAGTGACGCCCAGAATGGCTCGACAATTTGCACGTGACCGCTAGGGGGAAGACTCGCATCGATCAGAATCGCGTCTCGCATCTGCTCGACGATCGAGTCTCGCAGATCTTCGGTGGTACCGGTGTTTGCTTCTTCGGCGGCTACGTTTTCCGGGGAAACCTTGGGATTGTTTAGATTCGACGCAGTCGAAGAACTGACAACCTCCGACAATTCCGACTTAGGTTCTGCACTAGTGACTGCAACTGCGGATTTGCCACTTTGGCCGCGTTTGCGCAACATATGAGGTTGCGGAATTTTCACAGACGTCGTATCCACGCGAACGATATACTCTGTGCCGGAATCGCTTTCCGTCTTAGCAGGATTGCTCGCCGCCTCGTTCACTGCTTTTGGCCGTTCCGAGTTGGCCTCATCGCGAACTTCATGCTTCGAGGAAGTTTCCTCATCATGAGACTCGGAAGCTCCACCCTCTCGGACTTTGCGATACGCTTTGATAAATGCTTTGTTCAGGCTCTCTGCCATGACCCTGTTTTCCTGCCTTTGAAATGCTGTGATAGGCGTTATCGTCCTTCGCGGGGATACCGATTCGAAGGTTGGTTGTATTTCTCTGGGTACGTTAGTCGATCGAAGTGCTTGTAGGCTTCAATATACTTTTCCGGTTCCCATTCGGAGACCGAAGTTTGCAATACACCACCCGCCTGAGAACTAGGTGCTTTGGTTCGTAATGAACTTGCACTTAGATTCGCACTAGCTCCACCCGATCCAACTGTTTGCATCGGCAAGCTTGTTCCTGCGGGCCTCGGGGATAGCTTCAACATCTCGTCGTACGACGGTAAACCTGTATTCGCCGCGGCTGCCTCAGTGCTAGCCATCGTGCTGGACGGCTGGGTTTGCCCAGCCGGGCTATGTGTAGCCATTGACTGCTGGGTCCGGGAGTGTCCAGCTGTAGGTTCCCATGGCTTTGAAAGATCAACCGTAAGTGGTCCTTGATTTGGAGTCACCGGCGGCAAGAGCATCGAGTTGGGCGTTGTGCCATCTGCTGGAGTTGAGCCATCTGCTAAAGTTGTGCCATCTGCTAAAGTTGTGCCAGCAGATAGAGTTGAGCCAGAAACGTCTGGCGTCGCAGATACAGTGGCGTCGCTCGACTCGGGAGGCATCGAGTTTACATCTGGATTCGAAACTGACACTGGTTGCGACGGAATGCCTTCGGTGGTGTTGCTGACTGGATCTGGACCAAATGTTAATCCTTCGTCTTGATTAGGCAGGAGCCCCATACTGGGAGAGGATTCCATTTCAGCTAAAGAATTGGCAGTAGACTCCAGTGCTTTACTTAGTTCCGACGTCGCCATCTCCAGCTGTTGCTCGTTCAGCTCCATGCTCAACGTGGATTCATCGTCTTCTAACAACAAGCCACTGGAAACTTCATCTTGAACCGGAGTGGATGTTTCTGCCAATTGCTCGGTCGATGCCTCACTCGGCGCATTCATTTCAGGAATGACAATCTCGTTCAAGTTGACATCCAACCCACCACTGTTGGATTCCTTTGCCAAAATGTCGGGATCTGTCGAGCCCGAGTCGTTGAAGGCAATTATGCTTGCAGTGACCAACGCAATGATCAGTAAAATCAAAACGACGCCACTGGACCAATGTTCCCACCAGGATGCAACTACCTCGGATTTGGGCTGGTCCTGCAAGTCCTCGTCGGCGCTCTCGACGCTGGTGTCCTCAGCATGTGCCCGCTTCCGATTCTGGATAACGACTTGAGAGATTCGTTCGGACTGAAGGCTAGCGCCTGCCGGAGCCTCCGATGTATCAGCTGTTTCCTGGACGATTTCTTCGCCTAACCCTTCACCACCTTCAGGTAATTCAGGCACCAACTCGATGGTTGGCAAGCGGAAGAGGATAGGCGTACGCGCTGCGTCCGTTCTCGGATGGATTCGACTTCGCGAATTTTGGCGTTTCTTCGAAGGTGCCTGCCGTGGCATTCTACTATTCCTTTGAATTTCCGGTTCCAGCGTCAGAGCAAAACTCCGCCACCGTCGTCTGTAGTAGCGAAATCTGGCTTACCGAATCAAGGCGAAGCTCCAACAATGAGGCTTCACACTGTCGTCCAATATCGGTAGGAACTATTCCGGTCTTGAGCCTTTTGCGCATTGCGCAAATTTTTTGCAACAGGAAGCCCGGGCAATCCAGGAAAACTTTACGGGCAATGGACGATTGAACCGCGATTTTCCAACTGCAAAAGAATCCAACCTTCCATCCGGATGGACGGATACATAGAATAAGATAGCTGTTTTTGACGGGTTTTTTGCCCTCTCCGCATCGTTAGGACTCTGCAATGCTAAATCGCTCCAACAGTCATGATCAGATCCAAGAATTGCTAGCAGACCGGATTCTGCTATTGGATGGTGCAATGGGGACCATGATCCAACGCTTGGCCCTCGACGAGGCCGGAGTACGTGGCGAACGCTTTGCCGACCACAGCAAAGATCTCAAGAATTTCTCAGACATTCTCTGCTTGACCCACGGTGATAGCATTACTGAGATTCACCGCAAATATCTAGAGGCCGGTGCGGACATCATCGAAACCAACTCTTTTGGAGCCAGCCAAGTTGGCATGGAGGAGTTTGATCTACCGGGCGAGTTGGTGCGGGAAATAAATTTTGCGGCGGTCCAGTGTGCTCGCAAGGCAGCAGACGAATTTACTGAAAAAAATCCAGACAAACCACGCTTTGTCGCTGGAAGCATTGGGCCAACCGCGAAACAAACGGCAATTAGCACAGATACGGAGGACGCCGCCAAGCGTAACACGACTTTTGAAATCATGTCCGACTCTTACTACGAGCAGGTAGCTGCCTTAGTAGAGGCTGGAGTCGACATTTTGCTGCCGGAAACAGTAATCGACACGCTAAACCTCAAAGCGTGTTTGTTTGCTATCAGCAAGTACTTTAAAGACAGTGGAAAGCAAGTACCCGTGATGGTCAGCGGTACCTTCGACCAAGGCGGTGTCACCTTCGTCAGCGGACAGTCAGTTGAAGCATTCTGGAACGCGGTCAATCACTTTCCGATCCTGAGTGTAGGAATGAACTGCGCGCTCGGTCCGCAAGTCATGCGTTCTTATATTGAGGAACTTTCCAAAGTCGCGACCACACCGATCAGTTGTTACCCCAACGCGGGCTTGCCGAATGAAATGGGGCAGTACGATCTCGATCCAAAGCCGATGGCTCATTTGGTTGGCGAATTTGCTTCCAACGGCTGGCTGAATATCCTAGGCGGCTGCTGCGGCACTACACCGGATCACATTCGTGCCATGGACGAGGAAGTAAGCCAATACAAACCGCATAAGCCGGCCGAGCAACCTATCTTTACGCGTCTCAGCGGAACGCTCCCTCTGGTGCTTCGACCTGAAACTAATTTTCTAATGGTCGGAGAGCGTACCAATGTAACGGGGTCTAGGGCATTTGCTCGACTCATCCGCAATGATCAGTTCGAGGAGGCCGTGGAAGTTGCTCGCCAGCAAGTGGCTGGGGGTGCTGCGGTCATCGATATCAACATGGACGACGCATTACTGGACGGCCCCGAGGCGATGACGCGCTTCCTGCGATTGATCGCCGGCGAACGCGATATTGCCAGCGTGCCAGTGATGATCGATAGCAGCAAATGGGAAGTCATTGAATCAGGACTTCAGAACACTCAAGGTAAATCCATCGTCAATTCCATTAGCCTGAAGGACGGTGAGGAAGAGTTTCTGCACCGGGCTAACCTTGTACGACGATACGGAGCCGCATGTGTGGTTATGGCCTTTGACGAAGAAGGCCAAGCGACAGAAACCGACGAAAAGGTCAGGATTTGCAAGCGAGCCTACGACTTGCTGACCGAAACCGTTGGCTTCCCGCCAGAGGATATTATTTTCGATCCAAATATCTTGACAGTAGCGACAGGGATTGAAGAACACGACAACTACGCGGTGAACTTCATCGAGGCAACGCGCCAAATCAAGAAGGTCTGCCCGGGCGCCAAGGTTAGCGGCGGAGTGAGCAATATTAGCTTTTCGTTCCGAGGCAACGACTATGTTCGTGAAGCCATGCACGCCGCCTTCCTCTACCACGCCGTGCGAGCCGGACTCGACATGGGTATCGTCAACGCTGGGCAACTCACGGTTTACGAAGACATTCCGAAGGATCTCTTGGAACGTGTAGAAGATGTTTTACTGAACCGCCGTAGCGATGCAACGGAACGATTGCTGGAGTATGCGGATACCGTCAAGCACAAAGGCAAGAAGACAGCCGTCGAGGATCTGGCTTGGCGTGATGCTCCCGTTTCGGAACGCCTCAAGCATGCTTTGATCCAGGGTAAAGACAAGTTCATCGAAGAGGATACCGAGGAGGCTCGACAACAATGCACCAAGTGCCTGGAAGTGATAGAAGGGCCGCTCATGGACGGCATGAGCGTTGTTGGTGATTTGTTCGGCGCTGGCAAAATGTTCTTGCCTCAAGTCGTCAAGTCAGCGCGAGTGATGAAGAAGGCTGTCAATTATTTGACGCCGTTCATGGAGGAAGAAAAAGCAGCTGCTGGCCTGACTGGCTCAAGCGGTCGTGGAAAAATCTTGCTGGCCACGGTCAAAGGGGATGTACACGATATTGGCAAGAACATCGTCGGCGTCGTGCTTGGTTGCAACAATTACGAAGTCATCGACATGGGCGTGATGGTGAATTGTGACAAGATCCTAGAAAAGGCTCAGCAAGAACAAGTAGATGTAATCGGTTTGAGTGGGCTCATCACCCCTAGCCTGGACGAAATGACTTACGTGGCAAAGGAAATGGCCCGTATCGGCATGGAAATGCCGCTCCTTATCGGTGGTGCCACTACAAGCGCCAAGCACACAGCCGTGAAAATCGCACCGCATTACCAACGTGAGGTCGTGCATGTGCTCGATGCATCGCGAAGCGTCGGCGTGGTCGAAAAGCTCTGCAATCAGGACGCTCGCAAAGCCTTCGACCAAGACAATCGCAAGCTGCAAGAAGAGTTGCTGGCCAGCTACAAAGCACGCCAAGTCAAATTGACCTCGTATCAAGACGCTCTTGCCCAACGCTTTTCCACCGACTGGGAAACTGTTGATATTCCGAAACCCGATGTTTGCGGCGTCCAGGTTTTGAAGGACTTTCCGTTGGAAGAAATAGCCAAATACATCGATTGGTCGCCCTTCTTCATGTCCTGGGAACTC
>JBCCEO010000175.1:0-11860 GCA_039030255.1 Planctomycetota bacterium
CCACGCTGACGGCATCGAGCCACACGGATGACATGAGCAACGTTACGACGGATGCTCCGGGTCAGCCGGATGACGCGATCCTGAACAGCTACTTCGACGCAGCCGAGACCCAATGCATTCCCTGCTTCTGGGCGAGCGTTTGTAGCTCTAGACAAGGACGGAAACCGTCAGTGGCAAAAGATAGAATGAACACTTCCAAAAAGATGCTTCACTATCCTCCGATCACCATACATCGCATTGGTTGAGTTAATTGAGATCGAATCAGGTGAAGAAAATCCTGGAAATGTTGGCTACCAGGAGCCAAGAAAGGGGCTTGGACACCGACGCTGTGTGAGAAACGCAGCAAATGGCTCGGTTGGACATCTCTGAAAGAGGCTTGGGCGTCAAGTAGGAGTTTCCTGGTTTTCCATGACCAATCAGCGAGCTTTGTGCTCAGAACCTGCCGCGCAGGAGGGAGAGTAAGTGGAAATCGTAAATCACTTCGGAAAATCTAGTTGCGGATTCGGATGGCGAGTTCGGTTAAGTCGGAGCGGCGGATGATGCCGACGAAGACTTCGGTGGCTTCACGAGAGACGACGGCTAAGACATCGTCTCCGTTGATGCGGAAGGCGTCGACAGCTTCGCTAATGCGATCGTCTGGATGCACAACGACGCCTGCTGGCGTGCACAGATCCTCGGCGTTGACCAGCGAATCAAGCGAGGAGTCAAAAAAGGTGTCGCTGAGTAAGTCGTAGCGGATCAGGCCAACGACCATCTGCTCGGCATTGACGACGACGTATGTGTTGTCGTGGCTGCGGCGTATGTAATTGATAATTTCCTCGAAGTCGGCGTTCTGCTGCAAGCCCTTGACGTTGGTGCGAAGTAAATCTGACACACGCAAGGTGCTCGGATCGACCTTCTTCTTTCTAGATACTCCCAGAGCGTCCGTGGCTTTGATCCACATCTTGTGAGCTTGGCTGGAGGCTGTTTCTGTGCTGTGATAGACCGCTTGGGCTAAAGGAACTTCGCCTGCTTGCATGACGGACCAGCGAAGTAAGATGGGTCCGGCAATTTCAAAGAACACAACGGAACCCAAGATGATCACTTGCAATTGCTCACCCACTTCGGGCCATCGTTCGGCGGCTAAGGCAGCCAGAGCTATGGCCGCACCAGCCTGCGCCAGCATGCAGCTTCCTAGGTATCGACGAACCGTCGGCGCCTCGTGATGAATCATGGCGGCCCAGCGAACGCCAACAATCTTGCCCGCGCTGCGAGCAACGATGTAAACGACTCCCATGAAGCCGGCGGCCAAGAAGGCTTGCAGCTGAAGTTCGGCACCGTGTACAGCGAAGAACACCACGACGAGCAAGCCTGCAATCTTCTCCTGTTCGCCCAACAAATCGCCAGCCAGATCGCTCGTGTTCACGACGACAACGCCCGCGACCAAGAAGGTTAGCATGTAGGGCAGTCCCCAAGTCTCGCACACTCCCAGCAGCAGGATCGACACGGCAATCACCATGACCAGCCAACGCCTGCGTTTCAACAAACCGCATCCGAAGCTAATGAACAAGCCTGCGAAAATGCCTAGCAGCGTTGCTCCGCCCAAGTCGACGACTAGCTGTTTTCCTTGAGCAAGGCTGTCTCCGGCGTAATCATCGGAGAGCATGCGTGCGACGAGAAACAAGAGTTCAAAAGCGATGATGGCGGCGATGTTGTTCAGAGCAACCAGCACACCAGCAAGTTCAGTCACAGGTCCTTCGGAATTCGATTCTTTCAGTACCAGTACGGTGGTGGCTGGGGCGGTGGCAAGTGCGAGCGCCCCGAGAAGCACCGCGCCGGAGAGGCTGTATCCGAAGAGCCAAGTGGCAAGCGCGACCAGCGCGAAAGTCGTTAGCAGCTCTCCGATACTCAGGTATGTTGCGTGTTTGAGAATCGGTCGAATCTGCGAAACAGGAAAAGCGCAGCCAAGTTCGAGCAGCACGAGTGCCATCGCGAGCTTCGTTAGCGGCTCGACGTGATGCAGTTGCTCGGTGCCAATCGCATTGAGAACGCTGGGCCCCACGAGGACGCCTGCCAGGAGATAGGCGGTTACTTTGGGAATACGGATCACGTCCGCCAGAATCCCGGCCGCCAAAGAAGCAAGCAAGAGCAGGCCGATGGATATCGCGGCATCAAATTGGCCTGGACTGACCAATCCTTCGGGAAGATCGAAAAATGCCAAGAGCAGTGCGTCCTGCATGCTGCATCATCCTCGGCTACTAGCTGAAAAGAGCGTTTTTACGAAAAGGTTTGCGACAAGTGCCTGCCGACAGCGCGGCATCCATGCTCTATGCGTCTATTCGGCATTGGCCATTGCATCGAGTTGCACCACGGAACGTGATTGTTCTTTCTCCAGGAAACGTCTGCCGAACTTCACGTTGACGTGATCCCAAGGGAGCTTGGACATCATCTCGTAGGGTTCATGCAATTGCTTTTCGATATCGATGTCGGCATCTTGCAGTGCTTGCCACCAACGATCTGGATCGAGCATCTCTGTCCAGCCATCCATGCGTGCTCCACGTTGCCAAGCCAGTTCTATGGCGTCGCAGGTTCTGCGATCACCACGCGACAAGACGCCTTCGAGCAAGCTAGTCTCGATATTGTGGCACTTGATGTTGACCGATCGGATCTTGCGTTGCTGCCAGAGATACTTGTGGGCCCACTGGAAGTACTCGCGGCGCTGCATCCCGTTCCATTGGTACGGCGTATGCGCCTTGGGCACAAAGTTGGAAACGCTGGCAGTGACCTTCGGATAACGTCCCTTGATTTCCTTACCGATTTTGGAAATCGTCTCCGCCATTTCGACGATCCCGTCCAGATCAACGGGACGCTCGCCGGGCAGGCCGCACATAAAGTAGAGTTTGACGGATTCGTAGTTATTCTTGAAAGCCGTGCGGCAGCCCTCGTACAAGTCATCGTTTTTGATTTGCTTGCGAATCTGCTTGCGCATGTCATCGCGAGCGACCTCCGGTGCAAGAGTCAGTCCTGCTCGGCGGCCGTTGCCGACTAGATCGGCCAGCGTGCGCAATTGCTCGTTGACACGCAAGCTCGGTACCGAAATGTTGACTCCCAGTGGATTGAATGTCGCTTTTAGTCGTGTGACAAGCTCTTCAAACTGCGGGTAGTCGCTGCTGGAAAGCGACAGGATACTGATTTCGTTGAAGCCCGTTTGCTTGTAGCTGTCCATGGCTCCATTGATGATCGTATCCACACTGCGGTGACGCACTGGACGCTTGATCATCGTGCTTTGGCAGAATCGACATTGCCAAGGACAGCCACGCATGATTTCGATCGCGATTCGATCGTGCACGCATTCGACATAGGGAACGATGGGAGCCGTTGGCAGTGGAATGGCTTCCAAGTCCGTGATGACGCTGGGTTCGATCGTTTCAGGAATATCGCCGCGGGAACGATTGAGTGCTACGATGCGGCCGTTCTGGTATTCAGGCTCGTAGAACCGTGGCACATAGGCAAAGGGCAGTCGTCGCGCGAGTTCAGCCAGCGCCTCTTCGCGTTGTTGCACTCCAGCTTCGCCGCCGAGCCAACCACCGTTTTCTTTGGCCGCATTTCGAAGTTCTAGCCACAGGTCGCAAATTACGGGCAGAGCGGGTTCGCCGTCGCCAGTCACGAACACATCGATGAACTCGGCCATTGATTCTGGATTCTGCGCGCAGGGGCCTCCGGCAATAATTAGCGGATCGGCCATGGTACGTTTGCTGGAGCGAATCGGAATTCCTCCAAGGTCCAACATGGTCAGCACGTTGGGCGAGGATATCTCATACTGCAGAGAAAATCCAACCACATCAAAATCGCTGAGCGGTGTGTAAGTCTCCAGAGAGTAGAGCGGAATTTGATTTTGGCGAAGCTGCTCTTCCATGTCGGGCCAAGGCGTAAAGCAACGCTCGGCGACCCAGTCCTCGCGGCGATTCATCAGCGAGTATAAAACCTGCAAGCCATGATGGCTCATACCGATCGTGTAGGCATCTGGAAAGCACAGGCAGAGGCTGCCCGCGACTTCGTTATGGTTCTTGACGACGATATTGCGTTCGCCACCCACGTATTGGCCTGGCATCTTTACTTTGGCGAAGACGTGACGGACTAAGTGTTCTTTGAGGTCAGTGTTGATCATCGAGGGAATCTAATAACGACGAGTGTTGAAATTCTGCCGCCAACAACGTTGTTCGATCGCTGTTCGGCCAGTTCTTGATCGTTGCATTGGTTGAGTAAGACTAAGTTCGAATCGCGCTTCGATCTTGCTCAAGCAAATCAGCCCGAATCCTAGTCCACTCAACGTGAGATGACCCTCAATTCTAGCAGAAGCCTCCCATTTTCCCTACGTAGATCTGATTAAGACCTTAGTGGAGCACGGTTTTAGTCTCGGTCGACTTTTGCAGCGGAGCCGCTGGCCGTGAGGCCACGGGCACAATTCGGTGCGATAAAGGCGAAAATCAGGCAGAGCCATCGCAGCAAATACCAACACGACGCGCAAGCGAGTGAAAACGCATTGGTAAGTGATTGCGATTATCGCACTTACTTACTCGCTTCGCTTTCGTGCTAGTAGGAAAGCGGCTGAGCTTGGCCAGTATTTCGGATTGAGGCGGCAAGGGCGTCGGGAATTGAGAAACTTTTTCCATCCAGGCTAGTCTCAAGTTCTTCTATTCGATGCGCCGAATATGTTCGTTCGTCCTGAACACAAATGTTCGCGGAATCGTGCATAATGGTCATTGCTATCCAAATTCCGCATTGGCAAAGCTTGGCTGAATAGCGAGGGGCTATTCTTGATAAAAACCGGGCAGAACGACTCCAGCAGCGACTACTTCAAAGCACGACCTTAGTCTCTTTCGCTGGAGTCGTGGCAAGAGCCAGGGGAGCAGCCTGCGAGCTGGATGTTTGTAAGGTCCGGAGTTGGCCTATCTTTGATTGTAAATTGCATTTTCGATGAAGAATCAAAGTGTTGCTGGCCACGGGCTGATTCAGTTTGCGGGCTAAGAATCTCCGCCTAATGGCTGAAGAGTCCGCGAAAGTCAGAATAGTTTTTGACTTTATTTTCTTTTTTGTGTCCAGTTTTGGCTTCTGATCCACAGTAATGGTAGACGCCCATTTCTTGGAGATATGCCGTGAGAGACGATCGAGGACGTAAGGCCTTCGAAATACTGATTCGCCAGAATTCTCGTATGCTAAATGCCTACATAGGTAGCGTCGTAGAGGAACAGAGTCTGGCCGATGACCTGTATCAGGAAACGATGGTGGTTGCATGGAAAAAGTTGGATGAGTGCGATCTTACACGCCCATTCGGGCCCTGGCTTCGTGGAATCGCTTCGCGCTTGCTCCTGGCTCATTATCGGAAGGCGAAGTCCAATCCTGTGGTCCTTGACGATTCGATTATCCAGCAGGTCGAACATCAATTTGATGCCATCGATTCCAAAGAGGCGGACCGTTGGGAGGACAAAGTAGCGTTGCTGCGAGAATGCCTCGAGGCGCTGCCTGAAAAGAGTCGCTTAGCCATACAAGGTCGGTATTTTGACGGGCTCAAAGCCCCTCCATTAGCTAAGCGACTTGGGATTACTGTCGAAGCCTGTTGGAAGCGATTGGCGCGCTCGCGCGGATTGATCGCAGAATGCCTGCAGCGAAAAGGCGTGACGGTGGATCCGGAGGCGGCGTCATGAACGGTTCCAGTCCAGAAAGCAGCCCAGAAAACAGTCCAGAAAGAAGAGGTGAACTTGGTCCCTGGTTCGATGGATCCGACGACGACCAACAAGTGCCTCAAGCTCAGGACCAAGAAGAGAATCAATCCGATATTGCAAAAGAACTGGTAGTTCATGGATTGCTCAAAGAACTAGCTGATCGAGATGTAGATCGCGAGGAACGCAGGATCGCTCTAGCACTGGAAGCAGTTGATGCAAATGGGTTCAAGACTCGCCGCTTTCAAAGTCCAAATCTTTTTACGTCGGCTGCGTTGGCTGTCTGTCTAATGCTGGCGGTCGGTCTCGGAATCTGGCTCGCGAATCGATCCGAAAATACAGAATCGAACGGAGATACTCTCGTCGAAAACGACGATGTGCAGCAGACGTACTTTGCATCTGTGGTGCAAGTTGTTGATGCATATTTTCAAGAGGGCTTAGGTCTTCAGGCTGGCGATCGGCTTGGGGCTCAAACAATTCAGCTGGATTCGGGATTTGTACGGCTGACTTTCGAAGATGGAGTCGAGGTAACCCTTCAAGGACCCGCAGAGTACGAACTTGTTGCAGCGGGCCAAACGAATTTGAAGTCTGGGCTGTTAACCGCCACTGTCCCGTCCGGCGCGGAAGGATTCACCGTTGATACTCCTGATGCCGAAGTCGTCGATCTTGGAACTTCGTTCGGTATCGATCTACGCGAGAATGGGATTTCGCACGTTTCCGTCTTCGAAGGAGAAGTGGAAGTATCTGCGGTCGATTCCGAGGACAAGCGTTTGCTACGCGAAGGCGAAGCCGTTGAAATTGAGTTGGGAGAAGATATCCAATCGATCGACTTCGATCCGGAACGATTTAGCAAAGTCTGGCCGGTCTCATCTGGAATTGAACGCTCGACCGAGGCTTTTCGTTTCATTCCGCCTTGGCCTCGACAAGTGAAGCAGATCCGCAGTGACACGGCGATCTTTGTAATGCCCGAAGGTCGACCGTCTACGTTGCTGACACCTTTATCCGTGAATGCAACTGAACCTGGTGAATATGCGACAGAAGAATCGCTCAACGTCAAAGAGATCGAGGCGGGCAGAAAGATTCAGAGTTTCTTGCTGTTGTGTCATCCTGAAAGATCGGGCCCATTGGTGATCAAACCTGTTTCAGGCAGCATTACTTTTGATGCTCCGGTTCTTGGATTGATAATCGGTCATGAAGAGATTCAGGCCAGTGCTCGACGCTTCCTACGTCGAGGCCCAAGACTGATTCAGCCAGATCAGCAGCTTGAATTGAATGACCAGGCCGATAGCGACGTAATCACACTCAGCCCAGATCGCCGAACGCTCACTCTGGATCTCAAAGTGCGCACTCGCTTCGGCGAGATGGTTCGCGTGATTGTGGATTCACCGAATACGCAGACACGTCGTGCCAACTGAAAGGAGCCAACATGAATCGCTCATTAATCATTCTGGGTTTGCTTATTGGCTTTGCTTCGCAAAGTTATAGCCAGGAAATAACGGACGCGCAAAGTCAGTTCTTCGAGAGCAAAATTCGACCTGTTCTCGTGAGTTCTTGCTACGAATGTCATTCGAAGAAAACGGGAAAAAACGAAGGCGGCATCACACTCGACACCAAAGTTGGATTGCGCCAGGGCGGCAACTCAGGCCCAGGAGTAACGCCGCATGATTTGGACGAGAGTTGGGTATGGAGGTTCATGACTCATCGAGACAAAAACGCTCGAATGCCACCGGAGTCGACGCTGTCAAATCAGGTTCTTGCGGATTTCAAAAAGTGGATTGAAATGGGAGCCCCAGATCCGCGCGAAGACGGACTACCCGCGACAGTAATTTCTTCCATTGACGTTCAAAAGGGTCGGGAATTCTGGTCTTTTCAAAAGCCGCGCAAGTCTGTCGTTCCTGAGGTGGAAGACGAAGAATGGTCAAAAACTGAGGTAGATCGATTCGTGCGGTCTCGGCTTGACGCGGCAGGCATGACGCCAACACCAGCAGCTGATTCGACGACCTTACTACGCCGTTTGAATTTCGATCTGATCGGATTGCCTCCAAGCCCGGATGATATTGCGCGTTTTCAAAAAGCCTGGACCAACGACTCGCAGTCGGCAATCCAATCGGAAGTCGACCGACTGCTGCAAAGTCGACATTTTGGAGAGCGATGGGGTCGACACTGGTTGGATGTGGCTCGCTATGCGGAATCCAACGGAAAGCAATCTAATCAATCCTATCCCCAAGCCTGGAAGTACCGCGACTATGTGATCGAATCCATCAACAACGACAAACCCTTCAATCGATTTGTCCAAGAACAAATTGCAGGCGACCTCCTACCCGCACGGACAGATGCCGCTTGGCGTGAAGGAATCATCGCCACAGGCTTTTTGGCTATTGGTTCGAAACCACTGCGCGAAGAAAGCTCCCGACAATTCACCATGGACATGGTGGACGAGCAAATCGATGCAACGACACAGGCGATTTTAGGTCTGACCGTTGCTTGCGCTCGTTGCCATGATCACAAGTCCGATCCTATTCCCACGGCAGACTACTATGCACTCGCCGGAATTTTTCTCAGTTCGAAGACACTCTACGGAACTTTTGGAGGTGGCCAGAGCAAGAATCGGAGCGACCTGATTATCCTGCCCGCGTCCAGAGCGAAAGAGCGCCTGACCGCGAGCGAGATTGTTCAAACCAAACAAGAGCTTGCCGATGTGGAAAGGCAACTGCGCGAGTTCGCAAACGCAAAACGAGCTCGAATGCAGGCACAAAAGGAAGCTCCAAATGAAAACATGAGCAACGGAAGAACCAGCGCGAGACGCATTAGAGAAAGACAGAATCAACTCGTGGCGAAACTTGGTTCCGTAGACAGCCAAGGCCTTATCAAAGAATTTGGGATGGGAATGCAGGACTATGATCAACCAATCAACGCGAACCTCTTAGTGCGTGGTGAGATCGATCAACCAGCCCAATTGATTCCACGTGGTTTTCTTCAAGTTCTGAATCACGCGCCGCAACGCGTTACGAGCAACGGTAGCGGGCGACGCGAACTAGCACAGTGGTTGACCTCTGAGAACAATCCGCTCACCGCGCGCGTGTTTGTAAATCGTGTCTGGGACAAGCTCTTCGGCCGAGGAATTGTTTCCTCGACGAACAGTTTTGGAGTGACTGGAATGGCTCCGACACATCCCGAATTGCTGGATCATCTGTCGGTGGATTTCATGAAAGAGGGGTGGTCGATCAAGTCGCTCGTGCAAAAGCTTGTAATGACAAGAACCTATCAAGCAAGCGGCCAGTTCCACCAAGCCAACTACGATCGCGATCCGGAGAATAATCTGCTGTGGCGTGCGGCACCTCGTCGACTGGATGCCGAAGCGATTCGCGATTCTATGCTGGCAGTGACCGGTGAGCTTAATCTCGTCGCGCCGGCCGGCTCACGAGTCCACGAAATAGGAAACGAAGAATTAGGGCGACGAGGAAGCCCAGACTTAATGCTCAATTTACCTCCGGTTCGTTCGGTCTATCTGCCCGCAGTGCGTGATCACATGCCCGAGTTGATCAAGCTGTTTGATGGCGCGGATCCCAACGTGGTTACTGGCCATCGCGATGTTAGCAACGTGGCGGGGCAAGCACTTTATTTGATGAACAATGAGTTTGTTCTGCAGCAAGCTGATGCCTTTGCTGCGGGTTTGCAGCGGCGCCAAGGCACGGCAACCGACCGGATTCGGTATGCGTTTGTTCGGGCTTACGGCAGGCCAGCAACCAATGCGGAACTCAGCGCGACACTTCAGTTCTTCCGCCGGTTTGTTCCTGCCGCGACAAAAGAGTCTGGTAATAAGCAGCAAGCAGAGCAAATGTTTCTTTCTGCTTTCTACCAGGGTTTGTTGACGAGTGCTGAATTCAGATTTTTGGACTGAGCTCAATCAAATACTTGCAATCCGAAAATTGACTAAAGGATCTAACCATGGACACGCCAATATCTCGACGCAAAGCATTGAAGTCTACGATCAATGGTTTCGGCTGGTTGGCATTTGCAGCTCTGGCCAATCAAGAAGCAAGAGCATCTGACGACTTGGTGCCGAAGCAGACGCATCATCGCGCTACTGCCAAACGCGTTATCATGCTGACGATGCCTGGTGGACCGTCGCACGTAGACACTTTCGACTATCGTCCGCAGCTTAGCAAAGACGATGGGAAGCAAGGTAAATATGGCAATAATCGAAGTGCCGAGTTGCTAGGATCGCCATGGAAATTCTCGCAGCACGGTGAAAGCGGACTGTGGATTTCGGAGTTATTTCCAGAGATTGCATCGATGGCTGATGATATTTGTCTTTTGCGGGGCATGCACACGGACATTCCAGATCACGCGCGGGCTCAACTGCAGATGCACACAGGAAATTTTCAGTTCCCGCGACCTTCGATCGGTGTTTGGTCACTCTACGGACTCGGTTCGGAATCGGAAAACCTTCCTGGCTTTGTCCAGCTTGGCGGCAGCGGTCGTGGTGGCGGACAAGTTCTTTCGAGCAGTTTCCTCCCAGGCGTGTATCAGGGAACATCCATCGATATTCCCCGCTTAGCGCCAACTGGCAACAGTATGGCCAATCGAGGAAGAAGACGGAGTCGAGGAACTCAATCTGAGGGTGTCGCGAATATTCGCAATCCACGACTAAGTCCAGAGCTTCAGCGACTGCAGTTGGATTATGTTCAATCGCTCAATCAGGAAAAGCTAAGACGCGCGCAACAGCAACCAGGCGTAGACGGCGTGATCGAATCTTTTGAACTCGCATTTCGCATGCAAGGTTCATTGCCCGAGGTCATGGATACGTCGAGTGAATCTTCGCAAACGCTCGCCATGTATGGAATTGGTAATCCAGAAACCGATGAGTTTGGTCGGAAATGCTTGCTGGCGAGACGTTTTGCAGAAGCCGGCGTTCGATTCATTGAACTTGCTCACAGCGGGGCTTGGGATACGCACGGAGATCTTCGAACCAAGTTACCAGAATCCTGTCGGCAAACAGATGCACCTATTGCTGGATTGTTGAAGGATCTCAAACAGCGTGACATGTTGAAAGATACTTTGGTGCTTTGGGCCGGAGAGTTTGGTCGGACTCCGCACGCTCAAAACGCAAACGGTCGCGATCATAATGCCAAAGGCTATACAACTTGGATGGCAGGTGGCGGAGTGAAAGGAGGCTTCAGTTACGGCAGCACCGACGAGCATGGCTATGAAGCCGTTGAAGGCAAAATGCACATCAACGATTGGCACGCCACGATCCTACACTTGCTTGGACTCAACCACGAACAACTTACCTACAGATATGCCGGGCGGGATTTCCGACTAACAAACGTCGCCGGCAATGTGGCAACAGACATTCTTGCGTGATTTGCTTGAGCGAATCCTGCCTTTTGAGTTCTCAAAGCCGACTCTATACTTGCAGAAAATGTAAGTAACAATTCACAAGGTAGATTCAGGCAACGAACGCAAAAAGGGTGAAGCAATGGATGTCAACGATCTGGTCAACAATCTGAAGGAAATGCGAAAATACACCCTAATGGTCCTGGATGGAGTGCGCGAGGAAGATTGGTTTCGCTTTCCAGATGGCTGTCATACGCATATCGGTTGGCAAGTAGGTCACCTAGCGATTGCCGAGTATGGGTTGACCCTTCGCTCGATACGCGGAGCCCAAGACTCAGACGATTTCATTCCCGCGGAGTACAGCAAGCTGTTTGGACGGGGTTCTGTGCCGGCGGCGGCAAGTGAGAATCCTTCCATCGATGAGATTCGAACTGCGTTTGAAGCAGTCCACGAGCATGTTATGCAGGAAGTTCCCGGATTCAGCGAAGAGTTATTGGCCGAGAATGTTCCCTTCGATCACCCGCTGTTCAAGACCAAGAAGCAGGCATTGTCCTGGTGCGTGAATCATGAGATGACCCACGCTGGACAAATCGCAATGATCCGCAGATTGCTCGGATATGAAATCCGTTTTTAGATCTCATGGTCTTCTTTCGCTGCTATGAAGGGTACTTGGCCAAGTGGTTGATACGGTTTTTTGCTGAAAGTTCCGATCTGCATCGCAAGCTGCTATTCGATCGTGCCGGTTTTGGCCTGCAGATCATGTAACGAAGTTCGCTGCGCGAATCGGTGGTTTAGTGAGAACCAGATCAGTCTCCGTCACG
>JBCCEO010000176.1:0-11830 GCA_039030255.1 Planctomycetota bacterium
CTTGGCTCTACCGCATCGCGTTCAACAATGCACTCAGCCGACGCAGACGCAAGCGTACGGATCTATCCATTGAACAAAGTCGTGAAATAACCGGCACCGATCCTGAAGATCGTAACGAAGCACCCGATGTCCCGCTCCTGCGAGAGGAAGAAGTTTCTCTCGTCCACATCGCTCTGGACATGCTATCCGACGAGCATAAGTCGATTCTAGTTTTGCGTGAAATGGACGAGCTTGCCTACGAAGAAATCGCTGAAATCCTCAGCATCAACATCGGCACCGTTCGAAGTCGACTCTCGCGAGCCCGGAATCAATTGAAGATTCACCTGGAAGAGCTACAGAAGAAAGAACAGGAATAGCCACTTGGCCTTTCCATTTCTTACTGATCTGGGCCTTTCTCTTGAGGCGGTAGTTTCTGCCATCGATCTCGCGACCAGTGCTGCATCCACTCTTGCAAAGGCTGCTCTTGATTCTCGCTGGCGGCAACGACGTAGCGAATTGCACCTTCTCGAAAGGTGATCCCTAAATACTCGGACTCGGGCGCATAACGCTCCACTACGCGTTTACTCGCCGCCCGATGATTCCCGCTGATAACCGTCAACTCTGGCCTACACCAATGCAGTAGAGGCGTCGGGTCACGTGTCACGCTACCGTGATGAGGCGCCATCAGCACGTGGCAAGGACGCTCTGGCAACTCGACCAACCGGAACAAACCCGTGCCGTCCAGATCGCCAGGAAGCAAAATCCGCTTGCCTGAGAACGATAGCTGTAAACACAGACTGCTCGCATTATCCGACTCCCATTTTTGCTCTGAGTCCGGATGTAAGACTTGCCACCGAACAGCGTCATCGTCGGCAGCCCCAGACTTCGTGTCGTTGACTAAAACAAGTCCACTGTTTCCAGCTGTCCATGTTTCGCAAGGAATCCGCAGGGCATCGATGCGTTCTAACACTGCCTGAACCGCAACATCTTGGCTAGTCCAAAACTGTTTGGTGCTAACAATTCTTCCAACCCGAAAACGTTCCAACAAACCAGGCACTGCGTTATAGTGATCGGAATCTGCATGAGACAGCAGCAGAGTATCGATGCGCGAATACCCCATCTCCCACAGGGCGGCAGCAACATCTTGATGACTCCGGTCGGCGGCACCGAGATGGCCCGCGTCATACACCCAAAGTTCGCCGGTGGGCATTTCAATAAGTACGCACGTTCCGTGACCAACGTCTAAGAAGGTGACTTTCAATACCGACTTCAGTGTGTTCGCCGATCCTACAACCTCCGAATTCTCCGAATCAAAGTGCCTGACTTTGCCAGGAGTCCCATTGCCAAATTGCGATGGTAGCAACCCGCCCGCAAGCATCAGCACGAGTAGTGCTCCGAGTGTGCGGCGATACTTTCGGCGAAAGAATATCAACCACAGGATCACCACTCCATAGAAAACGGCCATCCAAGCCAAGCTAGGACTTGGCGCCCAAAAATGCCCACACGGAATCTCCACTCCCAAGTCAACCAGCCAACCTATGGTGGAAAGAGAGAAATCGCAAAATCTACCCGCAACATAACCGATCGGAGCAATGCACCCGAGCATACCGGTCACGAGACCTGAAAGTAGGCTAACTCCCAACGGAATGGAGATAACTACATTGAGTGGCACTGAAATCGGCGCAACAACGTGAAAGTGATACCAAACCAATGGTCCCGTGATGAGCCAAACCCAAAAACTGAGGCGCAGCATTCCCCAGACGCTACGTGCTGCTAGCTGAAACAATCGGGACATCGCGCTAGTGGATTCTTCGAGCAGCGAGTCCAAAGCCGTTTTCTTCTTCGGATCTACGTCCAGCACAAAGATGCCGATCGTGGCTACAGCCAGAAAAGACAAATGCACTCCAACGTTTTCGATATTGACCGCCCGCATTAAGAACAAACAAAGAGCAGCCAGAGCTAATAGATTTGCCAACTTCGCCTTGCGACCGTAGTACCGAGCGACCTCCATGGCAATCACCAGAATCGCAGCCCGTAGAACCGGAGGTTTGCCATCGGCCAGCGCGGCGTATAGGCAACAGACGGAAATGATGAGAGCGAGCCGAGTGCGATCACCGATTCGAATTAGCCAGCAAAGCAACAAGAAGCTACTGGCTACAATTTCAACATGCATTCCACTAATGGCGAGCAGATGCAATGTCCCCGTTGCCATCAACTGCTGTTGCTCTTGCCAATCCACTTGCTGTCGCTGCCCGAATACGAGCGCGGCCGCCAAAGGAGCATTGTCCTCTTCGATCCAACGATGCAGAAGTCGATCCACGTAGACAACTGCCAAAGCTCGAAGACGTTGGAAGATGTAACTGTAGCGACGCTCGTGTAATGATAGCTGCTCAACACTATCGGCACTTAGAAAAACGAATCGACCGTATTTTGCCTGATGCTCGGCCAAATCAAAGCCGCCAGGATTTGTCGCAGGATAAATGCTTCGAAAACTTCCATACACCTCGATAACATCACCGGGAAAATAATCGTCAATCCTTCCATCGACGCTGAGTGTGCATTCAGCCGAAATTGGCTTCCAAGCCGTCCCCTGCATATGGGCTTCACACTGGACAATCCACTGCGTTTTCCATTTCTCACTTCTTGGATCTTGTGGACGATGGTTGGGGTTAGGTTTCCACACAGGAGCGGTGGTAACGATTACCCGAGTGGCGATCGGAACACTTCGTCTTGATGCCGATAGAGCTAGGCTGTCCCCATTGGTTGGCTTCGAATTTTGTCCAACAAAAAGGCCTAGAAAAATGGCGCCTAGCAACATGGCTCCAATGCTCGCAGAGCCAGAATTGAGCAAGCTAGAGGTTTGCCGAATGGGACGGCGGAACACCAACAAGCCTCCGATGCATACCAACACACCGCAGCAGAGAAAAAAGTACTTCAGCCAAGAATTCGGCGCAATGGAACGTCCAAGGATACCAGCCCCGATGGTGGTCAACGCCAGGAGCAACATTGGGTACCGATACAACAACTCTGTGAACAACACATTTTTGCGTTCAATCAGAGTTGGGTAAAATTGTTGCCACCGCTGCCCCCAAAAGTCGAACATCACGTGCTCTGGGGATCAGGGAAAAGAAAGAGTCGCCTAGCTAGTAAGGTTCTTCGACACATCCGTTCGATAAGCGACAAATGCTGGAATGACACCGGCCAAGATAGCCACCAGTATTAAAGCAGGAATGATCAGACCTTCATAGATCGTCATCGTAAAAAAGCCAATTTGAATTCCGGTTCGTGCTTCTACTAGGGGACTAAAGACGGCACCGACTCCGTGTCCAATAAACCAACCCAGAAAACCTCCGCAGCAGGCAATTAGAGTCGCTTCTAGTAGGATAATGAAAACCACCATTTCACGCCGAGCCCCCAAGGCTCGCATGACGGCAATATCTCGCTTTCGCTCATTCATCGAGTTGTAAATACTAACCAGAATGCTTACTCCGCTCACCGCGCAAATAACCGTAGTCAAAGCCAGCAGAGCGTACTTTACGGGATTTACTATGTTGGCAAATAGATTCCCAATCTCCTCCATCGGCGAGGCTGCCTGTACATTGGGTCTCTTGTTGATTGGTTTTTCCATCAGCATCGCGAATCTGCCGCTGGCTGGTTTCACCAAAACCGCAGTCAGATCTCGCTTTTCTAGCGGCACGCGCGGCGGCTGCCCTGCGAATTCTTCATTCCTTTCGACGTCTTGTTTGAGCTCGTCCGGATTCAATTTATCCTCAAAGGCTCGCTTGTGGCCTTCCATAAAGTAGAAACCTTCGAGGTTGATAAACGCCGCGCGGTCGTTAGGAGTACCACTTGAGGCCAATATTCCAACGATGACGAATTCCTCTGCATGCTCGTTTTCTTTACCCGGAGCATTGTGAGCCACCTTAAATGTGTCGCCGACTTGCTTGCCTAGTGTTGCAGCAACTTGGGAGCCAATCACTGCCTCGTAGTAGCCATTCTCCTCATTGTATTCTTCGAAATTGCGGCCCGACTTGAAACTGTATTCAAATTGGCCTGCTTCACCATAGCGAAGATTCACAAAGAAATCTGGCTTGGTTGCAACGACACGATACTGATCCAAATAATCTCCCAAACATACCGGTACAGCAAAGCCACCGCCCATGTAGGAGCTATAAGACCCTTTACGCTCAGGCTCCGCGATACGCCCGCCAATTTTCCCGATCTCCTTCTGACGTCCATCACCGGGTAAATACTCAAGATATTCTTCGTAGGGAATAACTTCGATCGGTGAGCTCAAATAAAACACGGTATTCAAGGTGAGTTGCAACGATCCACCCTTGGAGCCAACAAGCAAGTTGTAGCCCACATTGCTATTTCTTGAGAACGATTCCGTGAGAACCCAACCGATACTAAGCACCATGACGACCAGCGCGACGCCAAGGGCCATGCTGAACATCGTTAGCAACGAGGCAAGACCGCGCTGCATCAGGTTTTTTAAAGCGATATGAAATATGTTCATTCGCGTTTTTCCATTTGAAAAATACTTTTCTAGTCCGTGGCAATCGAGAACGAAAAAAACTTGCTAGCTTTTCGATGCAACAACGCGATTGATATCCTCTAGCCGCTCCACCCGCTCAAACTGCTCCGCAATCTGCATCGAGTGGGTCACCATCAACATCGCAATATTCTCTTGCTCGCAACAATTGCGAATGAGATCAATAATCATTTGCTGGTTGGCCGGATCAATGTTTGCTGTCGGTTCATCGGCAAGCAGAAGCCTTGGGCGATTGGCAAGAGCACGAGCTACCGCGACACGTTGCTGCTGCCCTACAGAGAGTGCGGCGGGTTTGTGATGAATGCGATCCGACAGGCCAACTCGATCAAGTAATTCCTTCGCACGCGCCAAATTGTGCCGCCCAGCCGCGAAAGTCATTCCCAGACGTACATTTTCTAGAGCCGTAAAGCCAGGCAGTAAATTAAACGTCTGAAAGACGTAGCCATATTTTGAGGCTCGCACTTTATCGCGGCCAGTTTCGCTACGTCCCGCGATCGGAACGCCGTCAATGGAGATGAAACCAGAGTCAACCTTTGTGATGCCTGCGATGCAATTTAGCAGCGTCGTTTTGCCGCCGCCGCTCTCGCCAATCAGTACCACTTGCTCCCCTTCGTCGACCACAAATTTGGGAACATCCAGGATTTTCAAATTCGTCTTGTCGGGAAGACGAAAAGATTTGATTACATCAGCAAGATTGAGCATGGGATTTATTTTGCGTTTCTAAACTTAATTCACCGAACATCGAGTTGAAGCGAACTAGACTCTTCTTCGAACGGCCCGTTCTATGTCACGGCGAGCGTCATTTTTTTTCATCTTCTCACGCTTGTCATGCAGCTTCATTCCCTTGCATAGTGCCATCTCGCATTTGGCAATGCCACGCTCGTTGAAATACATCTTCAGCGGTACCAGGGTAAGGCCTTTTTCTTTCGCCTTGCCTATCCACTTCAACATCTCTCGACGATTCACAAGCAGTTGCCTTGGACGCTTTGGCTCATGGTTCCATACGGTCGCCTGAGGGTATTCCGCAATATCACAGCCGACCAACCAAAGTGTGTCATCTTTCACTCTCCCGTAAGCTTCGTCCAATTGGCATTTGCCGTTTCGCAAGCTTTTCACTTCACTGCCACGCAGGATCATTCCGCATTCGATCGAGTCGATAATTTCGTAGCGATGACGCGCTTTGCGATTATCGCTAATTATCTTGAAGAATCCGGCTTCTTTTTTGCTGCCTTTCTTGGCCGACTTGCCCTTGGGCGCAGACTTGCCGGACGACTTTGCTTTCGGCTTCGTCGGTTTTGGCTTCGTCGGTTTGGAGGTTTTCTTACTCAAGGCGGGGTCGCTGTGATTGGCAGGAATTCCTACGCGGCTGTCGACCACGTTTAGGCAACAATCATACGCATTTCGACGGATTTGTGTTCAGGGCAATTTAGAATACTCCCTCCTTTGAGATCGCGAGCCCAAGCCGAGAAATAGACCTGATGAATCTAGCCTCGTTGACTATAATAACGAAAGATCTTTCACAATTTCGCAATCCACAGCCGAGCCCGCGTTGGCCAGCTCGGTGCTTTGGGGGCCTTTGAAGCAATGAGCTTTGATCTTCCAGTTCTAGGAGCTGAAACCAGCGATGCAACTGGCTCCTGCGGTTCCACCTCCGCAGGCTCCTGCAGCTCACCAGCTCCGGTTACCTTTCAGCCAAGCAAGCGATTGCCGCCATGGATGCGCCGAGAGTTGCCAAAGGGTAACCACGACAATTTCACCGCCGGATTGCTCGACGAACTAAATCTGGAAACGGTTTGTGACAACGCCAAGTGTCCGAACCGAATGGAGTGTTATTCCAACAAAACGGCCACGTTTATGATTCTGGGTAACGTGTGCACTCGGCCTTGCGGTTTCTGCGCTGTTTCGCGCGGCAGGCCAGAAGACCTAGAGGACGACGAGCCGGAACGAGTCGCCGAGGCCGCTTATCGCTTGGGCCTAGAACATGTGGTTATCACCTCTGTCACGCGAGACGACTTACCTGACGGAGGCGGCGACCATTTCAGCAAAACAGTTGTCGCCGTTCGCGAAAGAACTGGAGCGGCCGTCGAAGTACTTACGCCCGACTTCATCCTCCACAAACACGGACTGGATCAAGTCATCGACTCGGCTCCAGAAGTCTTCAACCATAATATGGAAACCGTGCCGCGCTTGTATCGCAAGGTCCGCGGGCATCGAAGTGTCTACAATTGGACTCTAGAGCTGCTGCAACATATCAAACGCCGCAATCCGTCCATCAAGACCAAAAGCGGCTTGATGCTTGGATTAGGTGAAACCCACGAAGAACTCTTGCAGTGTTTTGCCGACCTGCGCGAATATGGATGCGACTTTCTCACCTTAGGACAATACCTGCAGCCAGGCCCCAAATACTTGCCCGTTCAACGCTACGTCCCACCCATGGAATTCACGGAGCTGGGTGAAATCGCAAAGAGCATGGGGTTTGAGAAAGTCGCGAGCGGCCCATTTGTACGATCTAGCTATCATGCGCGCGAGATGACAGAACATTAGATAGAATACTTCCGTCGGTTGTCCGTTTCGTCCCGCATTCGCCTCCCAAGCACGGAATTCTACTGTGACCCAATCTTCCGCTTCGCCGCAATGGCTTCTTCTTGCCGTCATCTTTGTAACTTCCTGCACCTCGGCATACTGCCAAGAAAACGAGCCTGCTGCACCCGTAACGGATCCAAACAAGCTGTTCGAACCACGCTCGTATGCGGACAAAGATGGCAAGGTACTTAACTACCGACTCTTGAAGCCTTTTGAATACGACCCGACCGAGCAGTATCCCTTGGTCATCTTCCTTCATGGCGCTGGAGAACGCGGCGGCGACAATACGGCTCAGCTAAAACACGGGATGGCTGACTTCTGCAATCCGCAGCGTCGCTCCCAGATGAAATGCTACGTTCTTGCACCGCAGTGCCCAAAGGATCAGAAGTGGGCTGACGTCGACTGGCGACAGGATACAGTCACCCTGCCCGAATCCATCAGCCCCTCGCTCAAGCTGGTCTTCGAAGTCGTCGACAGCATGCTCCAGGACGCGGCGATAGACAAGAACCGAGTGTACATCACTGGATTGTCCATGGGCGGCTATGGAACTTGGGACGCACTTTATCGACGGCCCGATTTCTTTGCGGCTGCCTTACCAGTGTGCGGAGGCGCAGACCCCAAAACAGCTGCAACAATCAAGCACATTCCGGTTTGGTGCTTCCATGGAGACCAAGATCGTGCGGTAAAAGTCGAATTTTCACGCGATATGATCGCCGCGTTGAAGGAAGCTGGGGGTGAACCAAAATACACCGAGTACGAGGGAGTTGGGCATAATAGCTGGACGCAAACCTATGCAAATCCAGAAGTGCACGATTGGCTCTTCTCGCAACGCCGAGTACGTCGCAAAATAAAAGATGCTGGCGCGGCCAAATAGGCTCCGGTTTCAGCCATGGTACAAGGAAGGCATAAGTCACGGACCGTATTGCGGTCGCTGGCGAGCGAAAAGATTTTGAAAACACAGGGCGAAGTTCGTGAAGCAAGTAGTTTCCGATCTAAAATCTAAGCACCAAGCCGTACTCTTTCCCTCCTTGGGATACATAGATCCCAAGGACGGAACTTGTCGAGCCTTTGTGCATGGCCGCGTCTTTATTGCCGGCAAAGTGCCCATTGGTAATCGAATTCTGCTGAAGGGCCTGAAGCGAAAGATGAAAGCCTCGCCTGAGCAGTATGAAAGCGAAACATTTCAGACGCGTATCGACGGATTCCTGGCCGCTCCAGGACGCCGCCGCCGGATTGTTCTCCAAGTCGGTAACCAGCAATATCGATTGCTTCGCAAAACACGTCGCGATGGAACATTTTTTGGCTCACTTCGGCTACCCGCTGAAATTGCAACAGAACTGGAGGAATGCTCATCGTCGCTCGAAGTCCCAATGCGTCTCCTTCGATCACAAGATGCCAAGGGCACCATTGCAGCTAGCGAAGGCAACATTCACTTCTTCGCGCCCCAGGGCCTTAGCGTGATCAGTGATATCGATGACACGATCAAGTTCACTGAGGCGACCAGTTCGCGAAAGATGCTTGCAAACACTTTCTTGCATCCATTTGAAGTTATCCCTGGGATGGCCGACCTCTACCAAGAATGGCAAGCGGCTGGTTGCGCCTTCCACTATGTTTCAAGCAGCCCTTGGCAACTCTACGAAGCCCTAGCAGAGCTTTGCAATACGACCGGCTTTCCCCCTGGCAGCATGCACTTACGCTACTTCCGAGTCCGCGACCAAATCGTGAAGAAAATCCAACGCGTACGAAAGCACTCCAAAGTCCCCATCATCGCTGGCATCCTGAAGCGATTACCCCAACGTAAGTTTGTGCTTGTGGGAGACAGCGGTGAAAAGGATCCTGAAATCTATCGATTCTTGGCCAAACGATTTCCAAGACAAATCGTAGCCATCCTGATCCGCGATATCGAAGCGAACCCCATGCAAGACAAGCGTCTGGAAAGCTTGAAACAAACTGCCGAGTCACAGAACTTAATCTTCCGAGTTTTTCGCGACCCGGCCGAGATTGAAGATATCATCGTACAATTAGGCTAACCAAACTCGGTGATTTGAAACTCTAGCGACGAGTATTCGACAGCTCAGGCTGCGGATTCAAAGCTGTCGCCGCCGAAGAAGTTAGAGGTTCCGGCTGCAGCCATCGATTCACCACAGCCTCCAACGGACGCGGGTAGAATTGCCGTGTATTTCGATGCTGGTCAATACCTTGAACCAGACCTCTGTTAGCCATAGGATTTGTCGCTGCCCAGCTTTCTCTGAACCGCCCTAAGGCGACTGATTGTGTGCAGGCTGCAATGGCCTCCCCCTCGCGATTCGTGAGCATAATTCCTTGGTCGCCAATACCACCTTGCAACTCCAAATACTGCTCAGGAACATTTAGGTGAAACCAAAGCGAAAAGGCCCCAAAGCCCTCCGTCCCCGCCTGTGCCGCAGCTAAATCCGGCCGCAACCAACTTCCTGTCATTCTCTGTAGGTTTTGTAAGAACCTTCGGTCAATTTCGCCCGATTGGACTCCTATGACGCCGGATGCTTTTGAAAATGCGTCTTGATGCATCTCCAAGGAGCACAAACTAATCCACCCGTTGCCTGCCACAATTTCTGGTGCATTCCATGTCAAACGCGAATAATCGACATCGTAAATTATTAAGGCCGGGTTTCTACGATTCGGACTTCCAATCCGAACACTCCAGCCTTTAGGATTCAATTCGCATCTCAGACTACCAAGTAGACGGGCGCGGTCCCCCAGGTTACTTGTTGCTGGCACAAGCGCTCGAAGCAAAGAGCAGGGCAGGGGAGTCGCTCCGGTCTGCAGATCAATCCGAGTGGTTTTTGAATCCGAATCGTGCACGCGAGTGGCGAAAACAGACACTGGTTCAGACGGTTGCTGCGACTCGTGTTGCAGGGTCAGCTTGAGGTTTACCTTGGTCTCTTGCTGACTCGGAACTATCAAGGCTTGCCCAGCAAACTTCTGTGACTCTCCCTCGCGATGAATCTCAACAGAGTCTAGACGCAAGTCGATGTTCCTATCTCGATCCGCAGGAACGCATAAATAGGAGTCATGCAGAAATCGCCAAGCGTCTGGTAACCTAGGGCCCTCCAATTGGACTTGGTGCGCAACGACAACATCCTTGCTGCCTCCGCGATCTACGTCCAAGTATTCCGCTGTCGCAATGGTCACGCGGTTTTCACGATCTCGCAAACGAACGCCATGCAAACGAGTGCGATAGGGCGCATAGTTTTCGGCACTCAGCACATCGACATCGAAGCCAAGAGCCTGTTCCATCTCGCGCTCCCATTGGGCTGCAACCCAAGTTTGATAGGGTGGCAAGTACTGCGAGATACTCCAAGCCAATGTGGCTGCCAACGGCAAGATCGCAAGCAGTAGAAAGGCGCATTGGACCAGCAATCTGCGCGTGGCTTCGTGCAGATGTCTGTCTCGGTGCGTTTTTTTGTCCTTGAGCCTCGCCATCCTTGGCTAGCTTTCACCACAGTTCGGGAAAAGTGAGAAATCGCCCCGATAGACTACTTGCCAACCACAGACAAAGTCCATGGCACACTTACGAATGAATCTACGCTCATCAGATGAAATTGCTAGCAAAAATCCTGGCGCAATGAACGCTCAATGCCGTGCAAGAAAAGATACTTCTGTCACAGGGATCAACACGAACGTCGACGACGCACGGTACAAAAGCCACAGAGAAGTCCAACGATGGTCAAGGATGATGGCTCAGGCACAGCAAAAATATTCAGCTGAACCGCCTCGGTCGCATCGTCCCACTGCAAAGCAGCCGAGTAATTTCCTGCATTCAGGATGCTTAAGTTTGCAGCCTGAAAGATAATGTCGTTGGTGTCCCCAGAAACCCCTCCACTACGCGAGGCATCAGTCAGAAAATCGACCAAAGTAATTATCCCAGTTCCACCGTTATAAGCCGCCATATCCACGTTCCACGTCGTTAAGGCAATCTTCTCAGCGACGGTCAGCGCGGTGTTGTTGCCGTCCGTGCGAAATGTACTAGGCAACAGCGTAGTAAACCCATTTGTACCCAACTCAAACGAAAAACTGCTCGTCCCCTTAATTTCCCAATCAGACATCGTGGTAGCCGAACCATCGGCGAAGTTGACAATCCCATCCCTAAAATCCCAGAATCCGCCCGTCAACGAGGAACCAGAAGCTACGTTGATCGTGGCACCGTTCGTACGAATAGCACCCGTCTAAGTGGAAAGCGAGGAATTGTTGGAAAGGTTGATGACGGCCCTCGGCAAATTGCCGTCGGGGCCTGCAACACTATCCCCGCTATCAATGATCACCGTATCATCCGATTGCGGAACAGCATCCGAGTCCCAATTCGTAGCTGTGTTCCATAGTCCATCTCCACCGCCTGCATCCCACGTGATCACATCGGCACTCGAAGTCGAGTGAAGGAGGAGAACTAGTGCGGAAGCACTAGCGATGCTAAGCCGTCTCAAGAATTGTCTAAACATCGTCACTCAAAAGAAAAGATGGGCGGAGGCTTCCCAGCCCGCCTATTCTACCAACGCAGCAATTTTCTATCAAGGAACTGACGGCTCTCGCCTGTAGGCAGGTTAGGCTTCCTAGAAAAGGAACCGTGTAGAAAAGCAGAAGCAGCATGTAGAGTTGATTGCCGCTGATTCAATGCGGACCAACGACTATACTGCCACCTTCTTTGCTCCCACTTCTTTTGCTGAAACTATGTCAGGA
>JBCCEO010000177.1:0-11811 GCA_039030255.1 Planctomycetota bacterium
AGTGCCTGGGGTGCACCGCAACTTGGACAATGAATTCTCTTTGTCATGACTTGGGGATTCTATTCACTTCGTTTCACAAGACGCAATAACTGCGCACCAGCCCCAAACAAGAACCTGAAGCCAAAACCGGAAACCTGTTCCTATTCTTCTAATGCGAGCTGATCTTGGCATATACGAGGCCGAAAAGCAAAACATGATCGGCAATTTGAGCAATTTTTATCATCTGTGCGAGCAGACTCATTCTAGCACGAAGCGCTAGAGCGCAAGCGAGTGAGTCTCGACGATTACCAACCACAGACCAAATCTCTACTCGCTCGCGCATCCGTCCTGGTATTCGCCGGGAAACCGTTCCGTTGTTTTGCCCAAGCCAGCCAGTCGAATTATGATTGGATGCCGTAGCTCAGGTAGCGTTCGGAAACCGTTTTGAGGCTGCTGTGCTGGGATTGAACGGAAAAATCTACTTCTGGAATACGTATGAATCTTCGTTGGGTATCTTGTGTTGGCTTGATTGTTGTTCTTGGCGTTTTCGGGCTTTGGGATGCGAAAGCCGATGAGCCAAACGGAGGCTACTGGTTTCGGCACGCAGCAATCGCGCCGAACGGAAACTCCATCGCGTTTAGCCATCAAGGCGATGTGTATGTTGTGCCAACTAAGGGTGGTTTGGCTCGGGCACTAACGACCAGCGATGCTTGGGACGGACATCCCGTTTGGTCTCGCGACGGCAAGCACATCGTCTTTGCCAGCGATCGGCACGGTAACTTGGATATCTTTCTGATGCCCTCTGAGGGTGGTAGAGCCAAGCGGCTGACATACCATAGTGCGCACGATATTCCGGCTGACTTTTCAGTCAGTGGCAATGCTGTGCTCTTTTCGTCCGCTCGCAACGACAGCGCGGCGGCAAGCATCTTTCCAACGAGCCGCCTAGCCGAGCTTTACGAAGTGTCTGTCGAGGGCGGAACGCCTCGCATGGTTTCGACAATTCCGGCTTCGCAAGCACGATACACGGAAGACGGTTCTAAGCTCGTGTATCGCGATGAAAAGGCCTATGAAATCGAGTTCCGAAAGCACGACGTTTCCGCCTTTGCACGTGACATCTGGATGATGGATATCAAGTCGGGCAAGCACAAGCAGCTGACCAATTTCAAAGGCGGTGACCACGATCCGTTTCCAGTCGGCGAAGATATCTACTACTTGTCAGAAGCTGACAACAACAACTTCAACGTCTGGAGCATGGACGCGAAGGGCGGAAATCGCAAGCAAATCTCCAAATTCGAAACACATCCCGTACGAAACCTTTCGGTCTCCAGCAGTGGACTTCTGTGCTACACGCAGCACGGTAATCTGTTCACTCAAAGAGTCGGCGAAGAGCCCAAACCGGTCGCGGTTACTTTCCAAGCCGACTTGCAAGCCAAGGACTATGAAACCAAGAAGCTCTCTGACGTCTCTGAATTCGCGGTATCGCCCAACGGTAAGGAAATCGCGATTGTTTCCCGAGGCGAGATTTTTGTAACAAGCCGCGATTTCCGAACAACCAAACGCATCACCAATACGGCTGAACAAGAACGTAGCGTATCGTTCCACAAAGATGGAAGAACATTACTTTACGCTGGCGAGCGAGACGGCAAATGGAAACTGTATGAGGCTTCGTTGAGCGACAAACGCGAGAAGTACTTTTTCACCGCGACTGAAATTGAAGAAAAGGAAATTTACTCGGCCGATGCCGAGAGCTTTCAACCTTTGTATTCGCCCGACGGCAAAAAAATTGCGTTTCTTGCAGGCCGCGACGAGATTCAAATTCTGAATCGTGAAACGGGTGATACCAACGTCGCTCTGAGCAAAGTTCACAACTATTCGTATTCCGACGGGGACATTACCTTTGCATGGTCTTCGGATAGCAAGTGGCTGACTTCGGATTACGCCGCGCGATCGCGACTGTTCATCCCAAACATTGGGATCTTTCCAGCCGATGGTTCGCAGGAACCTGTCGACATTAGTCATTCGGGCTATGAAGATACTTCGCCCGTTTGGAATCGGGGTGGGCAAGTTGTCTACTGGGCCAGTGCTCGCTATGGTCAGCGTGATCACGGAAGCTGGGGCCGCGAGTATGACATCATGGCAGCGTTTTTGACTCAGGATGCCTACGATCAATTCACCCTCAGCAAGGAAGAATACGAACTTGCCCAAGAGCTCAAAAAGGAGAATGAAAAAGACGACGATAAGGCTGAAGACGGAGACGGAGAGGGAGAAAAGCTTCAAGCGATTTCCATTGAGCGGGATAACCTAGATGATCGAACCGTCCGACTAACAAAGGACTCAGCAAATATAACGCAGTACTTTTTGCTAAGAGACGCAGCGAAGCTGTATTACTTGAAGCGCCATTCCAATGGCAGCGAGCTTTGGATGCGTGATTTCCGCGAGGACGACACAAAACTAGTCAAGAAATTTGGTGGTAGCGCAAGCTTTGAATTCTCAGAAGATGAAAAGACGATCTATATGCTTTCGGGTGGATCGCTGAGCCAAGCCTCTGTCGATTCCATCAGCGACTCCAAGCCGATTTCCTTCGGTGCGATGATGGAATTGAAGCCCGCCGCGGAACGAGCCTACATGTTTGAGCATGGTTGGAGGCAGATAAAGGACAAATTCTACAAGCCTGATTTTCATGGCATCGATTGGGATGCAATGAAGGAAGCGTACGCGGCCAAACTGCCCGCAATTGCCAACAATCGTGATCTAGCAAATCTGATGGCCGAGCTTACAGGGGAATTGAACGCGTCACACATCGGAGTTTCTTATCGCCCTAGTTCGCCTGATGGCGCGGACCGCACTGCCGCTCTTGGAATCATCCTTGATGAAACAGACACCAGTGGGCCACGCACCATTGCGGAAGTTTTGGACAAGAGCCCGCTTAAAAAGGTCCAAAGCCAGATACGTGCTGGCATGAAGTTAGCAGCCGTTGACGGGGTCAAACTGGATGGCAGTGCGAACTTGGCGAGTCTTTTAAATCATAAAGCTGGAAAGCGTGTACGCTTATCGATTCTTCGCGAAGATGGTACACGCTTTGACGAAATCACGATGCCCATTTCAACCGGCGACCAATCCCAGTTGATGTACGAGCGTTGGGTCAAGAACCGCCGCGAATTGGTTGAAAAACTCTCCGGCGGGCGTCTTGGTTATGTGCACGTACGCGGCATGAACGATGCAAGCTTTCGAGTCGTCTATTCCGAGGTGCTCGGTCGGAATTTTGATAAGGAAGCGATCGTCATTGACACGCGATGGAATGGTGGCGGATGGCTTCACAATGACTTGGCAAAACTCTTGATGGGCGAAGAGTACGTTACGATGCACGTGCGTGGACGCGAGTATCGTGGTGATTCGCTGGATCAATGGAACAAGCCTTCCATTCTGGTGATGGGCGAAGGCAATTACAGCGATGCGCACGCTTTTCCGTACACCTATAACGTCCTCGGTATTGGAAAAATGGTTGGCATGCCGGTTCCCGGAACCATGACCGCCGTATGGTGGGAAACCTCGCTTTCAGGCGATTTGCGCGTAGGCGTTCCTCAAGTCGGAATGAAGAATAAACAAGGTGAATACCTTGAGAATAACCAGACTGAACCAGATTATCTGGTAAAGAACGATCCCGAATCGACTGCGAATGGGCAGGACAAGCAGATTGAGAAAGCCGTTGAGGTCTTGCTGAAGCAGTTGGATGCGAACTGAAGGTGATGCTAGCGAGAACCGATATTTGCTGGATCCTAACGGCAACAGCAGATGCTCAACTCCCCGAATGAAAGCAGAATGCCAGAGCGATTTGGGGGAACCACTCTGACATTCCTTTCCCACCACCGCACTAGGTGTTAGGTGCATCCATCTGCTCATCCGGCTTTTCGTCTAGCTCGGTCGCTGCTTCTTCATCCGTTGGAGGTCCCGCATAAACCGTAGGTCTGGTGGCCGTTTCACCGTTACAGCCAACGAAGATCAGTGCCAAGGCCAACACGAAGCTAGGCATGACGAAGTTGAACAATAGTCTTTTTTTCATTTTGGACTCCTTTAGTCTTCGAGACTTGCGACGTTTCCATCGCGCATGGCGGAAAGATACAAGTAGATCGTGCGATCCATAGTTGGCGTCAATGAGCGAACTGCCCCATCAGCCATAGCGAAATTCACAATCTTTCCAGAGTGGATGCTATTGAACTTTTTCCAATCATTCGGATCCGCCCCGCCAAGCCGCCAAGCCGTCGGCAAGGGTCCATTGTTCCAGGTGAAAGACCAAAGTCGCCCTGTTGGCTTTGAATCATCCCGCCACAATCCCGTAACCTCTCCGAACATCAAAGTATTGGAAGAGCCGTCCGTGATCTGTCCGAAGGTTGTCTTAGATCGATTATGAAAGATCCCAAGCCAAGTTTCCCAGCTACTCTCGGTCTTGCCCATTCCGCCGGCAACTCCTAGGTAGTTGGTACGGCCCAGAGTACCCGTGGATGCCGCGCTGAATCCTCGCATACTAATAGTTCCTCGGGTCCCTGACGGTCCGTAGGTGTGAAGCCTAGATGTATTCGCAGAAGAGTTGGCATAAGCATCATCTGAGGGACAAAGCAGGAAGCTCAATCGAAATTGAGCCATATCCCACAACGAGTCAGCGTCTTCAGGATCCCCATCAAAGTCAAACCACCACGGATCAAAACGTTCGAGACCGACGGAGGTTCCCGTTGGTCTCTTGCGTTTTGGCTCGAGCTCTCGGACCTGAGGATAGGCCTCATAGATATTTCGTTGTTCGATGTAGGGAAATAGATAGGGAAGCACACCAATCCATTGCCGACCGTTTGGAATGTCATCGGGATCGTCAGAAATTGGGCTATCAATGGCGGAACCAAGATATCCCGGAGGAAAACGACGCTGAGCACTCTCGAAATTGTGTGCCGCAAGCGCGATTTGTTTAAGGTTGTTTTGGCACTGCATGCGCCGCGCCGCCTCTCGGGCAGACTGAACCGCGGGAAGTAGCAAGCCGACCAAAATGCCGATAATGGCGATGACGACGAGAAGTTCCACAAGCGTAAATGCCCGTCGCTTCGTATCGATTTTTGACCAAAGGAATGTGCGTTTCTTATGCGCACAAATGTACTGACTAAGACTCATTCGACTCTCTCATTCGTAGAAGAAAATTTGGTACGCACCAATGAATTGATAAAAAACCCAACTTCGGACCTAGGCATAACATGCCCGAATTGGAATCAGAAACGGTGCGATTACGGAGCTTCGAAACGTGAATAGAGAGAGAGTCGCACGACGAAGCCCACGCAACTTATCCACTTTTACCCTGTATATCAAGCGTTTTCCAACGATTTAATTGACGCAACTTCGTCGAATTCCACCGATCTCGCCGTGCTCCACGCTTTGCATGCCCCTAACTACTTATTTGCGGCCGAGAAACTGCCACTAGAAATTTTCGGCGAATTAATTTCGGTATTGCGTCAGACAATCTATTGATCGCGACATCCTTTCGAGTACAAATGTACTCAATTCATTACTGATCGTCAGTGTGCGATGCGCGTGATCTGAGCCCGTCCCAGTTGCGTCAGCATCGATTGGAAATGAGGTTCGGAAGAGGAAGCGGCAAGGGTCCTGCGATGGAAGAAAAACGACCATCCATTTCACGCGGTGAAACCGAAGTGCTCAAAGCACTCTGGCAAATTGAACAAGGAGGTGTAGGTGAAATTTACGAAGCAGTGGATCCGAGCCTCGACATGGACTATTCAACTGTCCAAACCTACGTTAGGCGTTTGGAAGCCAAAGGCTATCTAACGTCCCAACGCCGTGGAAGATCGAAGATTTACGAAGCAGCTATCCGCCGGGCACAGGTAGTCCGCGAGGCGATCGACGAGTTCGTACATCGCATGTTTGATGGCGACTTCTTACCCATGGTCAAGCACTTGGTCGACAGTCGTGAAATAAGTAGTGACGAGATCGATGATTTGATGCGAATCGTCAACGAACTTAAACAAGACCAGGAGGACAAGGATGCTAGCTAGCATGACAAGCGAAATTCTTCGCGTCCACCTGCTCCAGTTCAGTGTAGTGATCGCCGTTGCCCTCCTGCTGGTTTTGTATTTTGCTAAGAAGAATCCCGCCTTTGCCTTTGTGATTTTGATGTTGGCATTTGTGAAATGCCTACTTCGTCCGGTATTGCCGAGCCCAACGAGCATTTTCGCTTGGACTCCATCACTTACGGTTCACCCAGAAGAATTCTCCTGGGAACATACGAAAGTAAGTCGGCTAAGAACAAACTTCCAAACAACAAACAAAACAGATCGTGATTGGCTCGGCGTTGCCCAGCCGCGTTTAGCACACACTGGTCGCATCTCTGCGGTACACCTTCTGCTCGGCGTGTGGGTCATTGGCGTTGGTGCTGTGCTCTGGCCTTCTTACAAACGATTAAGAGAAATCCGGGAATTGGTGAACTCGTGCAGTGAAACTACGTCGAAAGATCTCCTTCGCCTTGTCCACGAAGTGAAATCAAAACTAGGCATTCGTCAGCATGTAAGGGTGCTTGTCTCAGATCGCAATGTCGGTCCCGGATGCATTGGTGTTTTTGAACCCGCCTTGGTCATACCCAAAGCGATGATCAAGGAGCTACCCGATCGCCTGCTACGTCCAATTTTAGCGCACGAACTTATTCATACCAAACGGCGCGATGTTCTCTGGGGTTACGTTCAGTTCTGCGCCCAAGTTACATGGTGGTTTCACCCACTTGTTTGGTGGCTTGGACGTCAAGCCAGCTTGATCTGCGAACGCAGCGTCGACGCTGCTGTAATCCGAGACCTTGGCTGTTCGCCCTGCACCTATGCCGAAAGCCTAGTGAGCGTGCTCAAGTTCAAAAAACAGCTGCGTCCGTTAAAATCTGGCAAGCAATTGTCGGCAGCCGAGGTGACGGCCCGACGCCTACTTGCGCTTCGCTCGGTTGACCGGAGCGAGCAACGACTGCGATCAATGGCCCTGTATTTTATTGCCGCACTTCTATTCGCACTCGCCTTCCTACCAGGCTTTCATACCTTAGACGAGACGCCTGTGTCACTTGGAGAAAGCCAAGCTGAGATACTTGGGGCAATACAGGCAGGTGAATTGGATCTCGCAGAATCCTCACTACGAAGAGTCTTACTTGCTAACCCCAAAGAACCGACTGCAGTACTTTTACTGGGCTTTCTAAAACAGGCGCAAGGAGATGAATCGACAGCGTTGCAACTTCTACACGAGGCAGCCAGCCATCCGCGAACGCGTAGCATTGCGTTGTTCAGCAGTTCAAGACTATTAGCTGGCCAACAAGAGAAAGAACTTGCGCTGCAATTTCTCGAAGCTGCACTCGATTCTGGCTACATTTCTTCCGCGGATCTAAATGCTGACAAGTCCTTTGAGTGCCTTGCAGACAATCGAAAATTTGAATTACTTGCGGTCCGTGCGAACAGTAGATCCAATCGGATCCGGCGAGAGGGGCAAACACAACTCGTATCCTCTATTTCGCAATGGATCGGCAAATCAAACAATCGAATGCAGCAGCTAAACAACTTGGTGACAGATCAATCTCTGTTTGCATGTTACGGCTTCCCCATTGAAGCCTGGAGCAGCCACGAGCTAGTGAAAGACGCAGGTTATGACGCCCAAGTATGGATTGATGCTCAGGGCGGAATAACGTCACTGAAGGGCGCGATCTTTGAAAACCGCCTGCGACTAATTGCAACGCGGTGTGACATCTTCGGCAATTCGGTCTCCATGCGCACAACTGTATCCTATGGCAATGGACGCATTACCGAACAAACAGAGCGCTGCGTGGGATCTACGCAGCGCTGGAATGCGGTATCGGAAAATCAGTATCAACTACAACCCGCACTGGAACTTCGGAAGCCGGATCGTGAATTGCGTGGAAAAGTCTTGCCTCCCGCCAAGAACGAAACCCCGAATACGAAAGACCGGGACCAGAAACCACGATGGGTTCCCGTTGCCGCAATCTTTGTATCGCAGCGTCTTGTAACAGCCTGAAAGAAAAATTCAACAAGAACTGTTAACCCAAACACTGAGAGGAGGAAATTCGTTCACCAAACAGCGAAAAAGAGAAAAACAGCGCCGCTCGCTGGGGAAATTCAGGAGCCTGCAAAAACTTCCTGGAGTTCCAGAGAGAGCCAGAGAGTAGAGGATGCCGTTCCAAATTGTCTTCATTGCATAACCTCGCAGACAAAGCAGAACTATCGTCCCGGCGCTGCTCTTTTCGTATTATGCCATTGAAACAAACTAATGCAAGTTTCGCGATTGTCTTAGCCGCGTAAAACGGACACGAAAACTTCGACGCAACCGTTCGAGCGTTAGGAAGTTAACTCACTTCGTGTTCCTGGTACGGCGCGCTTGAATATAAGATTAATTGATAGAATCCGTGCGCGCGTGCCCAAGCCAATTCGGCATACTCAAACACTTGCACCTACGTATCCAGCCAGTCCGACGCAGCAGCTGTAGCTCCTCGACAGGAGTCGTGGCTCTGATCAGTCTCTCGTCGGCTATCTTATGAAGTAGGACCCGAGTTATTCCTGTCGCATCGAACTTATGTTTATTACAAGTGGCATCGTGAGGAGTATCCCTCCACCAAGAATTGGCTCCCGATTCGACACTCATCCCGCTGTGTTGTAAATTTGCCCATGAGCGCAGAAGCCAGGATGTTCTAATTGCTCTAAAACAATAGACTGTTGCTCCTGAAGCAGAAAAGCTTGGTAGTTGCAAAAGAAGATTCGTCGCAGCCCAGACAGAATGCCTGCGAAGCCCTTGGTATTAACACCTCGAAGCTAGGTTAGGTCGGTCAACATTTGACGAATGCTCTAGATTCTTGCGCCCGCTGAAGGTTCTTCTTGAGCCTTGCCTATGTCGTCGATCCTTGCGAAGCGGAATGTCAGGATTTCAAACTCTATTGGTTAGCACTCAATCGGAACAGCCTTTCAACTATGAGTCATCGTATTTCTATTTTTGCGATCCTAGTTCTTGTTGCCACAAGCAAAATCTACGCTCAGCAAGCCGCACTCTTCGAAAATGTCACCGTGTTTGACGGTGAGAAAATCGTTGGGCCAACCGATGTGTTGGTTGAGAAGGGAAAGATAGCCGCGTTGGGCACAGTCAAGGAATTGCCTGAAGACTTAGAACGAGTTGATGGAACTGGTAAGACTTTGATGCCTGGAATGATAGACTGCCATAACCATGCCTTCTTTGAAGCCCATCTGCAGGTCGCAGCAGTCTTTGGCGTAACGACGGAAATGGACATGATGTCTGTACCTCAGTTATCGCGAGCTATCAAACAACAGCAAGCTCTTGGTAAGGCAACTAACCGCGCCGACATGTACTCTGCTGGAGCCGCCGTAACCGTGAACGATGGGCACGGCACGCAATTCGGCTTCCCGGTTCCGACGCTTGATAAGGCCGTTAACGCTGCGGACTTTGTCACAGCTCGTAAATCGGAAGGCTCGGACTTTATCAAGATTATCTATGAAGATGGGAGTGCCTATGGTTTTTCCCGCCCCACGTTATCGGAAGAAATGGTTAAGGCTGCGATACTAGCTGCTCACGACTTGGACTTGTTGGCTGTGGCCCATGTAAGCACGCAAGACGGAGCGAGACTTGTCGTCAAGCATGGGATTGATGGACTCGTTCATCTCTTCTGTGACGAAAAGATCGATGATGCGTTGCTAAAAGAAATGGCATCAAGAAAAGTGTTCGTGGTCCCAACAGCCTGTGTGGTCTCCAATGCTTCTGGGAAAAATCTGACCTCGATGGTTACGTCGGATGAGCACTTGACGCCGTTCCTTGATCAAGAGGCCCTGAACAGTCTGGCCCAGACCTTTCCACGCCGGGCAGGTTTATCGAGTTCCCTTGAAATCCTTAACCACAACATACTCAAGTTGCATCAGTCTGGCATTCCTATCCTGGCCGGAACTGACGCACAGAACCCCGGTACCAGTCACGGAGTCAGTATGCATCACGAATCACGGCTCCTGCAGAAAGCCGGACTGAAACCTCTGGAAATCTTGCGTTCCTGCACTTCGCTACCGGCCCAATGCTTCGACTTAGCAGACAGAGGTTGGCTTCGGGTTGGGAGTCGCGCAGACATGATCCTGGTCAACGGATCGCCTCACAAGACAATCTCTGATCTCGCAAATATTGCAGGCGTTTGGAAAGGGGGACACCGGATCAAACGGAAATCGACATCCGATCGCGTTGACACGATGAGCCCCAAGAGTGCTGGAGTTGATACGGAAGTCTCGTTGATTAGCGACTTCGATGGCGAGAAGCTTGAATCTGGATTCGGTGCAGGTTGGGCTGATAGCACTGACACGATTATGGGAGGATCTTCAACGGTAAATTTGGAGTTGAAAAAAGATGGCGCAAATAAATCCAAAGGCGCTTTGTCTATCAGTGGCAAAACGCGCGCACAGCAACCGGCGTTTGCCGGCGCTATGTTCTCGCCAGGAAATGCACCGATGCAACCCAAAGATCTAAGCAAGTACAAACAACTGACCTTCTGGAGCAAAGGGGATGGATCGTCATTTCAAGTCATGCTCTTCTTTCAAAAACGCGGTTTTACCCCGTCCATGAAGTCTTTTCAGGCGGACAAGAAATGGACAAAACACGCCTTCGATATCTCAGGTTTCGATGGCTGTGAGGGCACGGACATCATCGGAGTGTGGTTTGGCAGCGGGTCGGCGGGCGAGTTTGATTTTCAGATTGATCAAGTGCAACTTGAAGAATAAAACGGATTCTTGGGGACATCGAGTACAGCTAATCTCGATTTTCACGTAGCCCAATAAACCCAGTGAAAGCCGGGGTCTGCCAAAGTAGTCCCAGACAAATGGCCAGAACATTCCATGCAGCACCTGGAAGACGGGCCGATTCTATCGGCTAGGCAATGCTTTACGGCTCTCGAGTTGCTTTGCAACTTTAATAAAAAATCTGGCGCTACTGCGAATGATTCAAAGGGCACGACTAGCGGGTAAACGGGAAGCCTGTGAAGGATTTATATTGAGTTTCGCGCCAGCCAGCATAAAGGGTGATACGGTTTCGTATCCAACAATTGGATCTTGCCCACTGAGACATTGAAGTCATTGTCAAATCCAGAAAGCAAAGGAGAATGCCGTGAAGTCCCCAAAAGTGATTCTTCCAATTCTTGCCGCCGCATTTCTAGCACTCTGCTTGTTCAGCTCTTCCGCTGATGCTCGCCCGAAGCGTCGTGGAATTGGCAACAATCAGCGACCTGGAATTCTAGCTAGATTGATAGAACTGGAGCGTCGAAAGAACGCCTGGTTACGCCGAACCTTCCTCGAGTAGATTCTGTGCTTTCTGGATAAAATCCAGCCCCGAAGCGCAGCAAGTCTTTCGCCACTCTGGTGATTTTGGACAGAAAGCCTCAAGCAGTCTCCTCTTTTCTCGCTGCTTCGAGGCTTTTCCTTTATTATCAAGCTCCTTGCCTGCTTGCCCTAGCCAATGTTGTGCTTGGTTCTCTCTCCTAAGTACCTTCAACATCTGTAGCGGCGAATAAGTTCCAAACTCAAGCACTGCAAAAAGCGGGTTTTTGATTCCCAGTTCTTGCCGATACAAGTAGTCACACCAATGGCCAAAACTTCCTGAAGCCTGATAAATCTTTTTGTTTTCAAACGCTGGCTCACAACCAGCAAGCTCCAAGACTTTTGCCTTGCCAAATTGCCACAACCAATCGCGTTGGTTTTCGTTCACGTCGGACTCGACCAGCAGTTGAAAATCTGCCCAGCGTCCAAGTCCGGTATGCAAATCTAT